>NZ_RZTO01000147.1:0-10095 GCF_003997225.1 Mesorhizobium sp. M2C.T.Ca.TU.002.02.1.1 | reverse complement strand
GTGCAGAAGCTCACCACGCAGCCGCAGGGCGGCCTGCCGATGCAGGTCTCCCGGCGGGCGTAATCAATGCATGTCGCCCAGAAGTGTGCGGCGGTTCTGGGATAACGACATGCATCAAAACTTAGAGTCTTCTAACGATCGGCGATCGGCCGGCGCTGCTGGAACTGGCCGGCGGCGCGGAAGCGCCAGAGATAGCTGGGCAGGATGGTGGCGATCGCCTGCGGCTGGATGCCCAGCCCGGCAAGCGTCCTGCCGGCCTTGGCGGCTTCGTCCGACACGACGTTGTGCTCGCGCAGCTGCAGCACCTGGTCCCTGGTCAGGAGCGGATTGGGCAGCAGCTGAAGGATCGACGCCTGGATGTTCGCCACCCACCACGGCACCGGCACCAGCAGGCGCCTGCGGTCGATGACCGCGAGCAGCTCCTCCATGCACTCCTTGAAGGTCAGCACCTGCGGGCCGCCGAGCTCGTAGATCTGGCCGCCCTTGACCTCGCCGTCGACGGAGCGCGCGATCGCTTCGGCGACGTCGCCGACATAGACCGGCTGCAGCTTGTTCTGTCCGCCGCCGATCAGCGGCAGCACGGGCGACAGGCGCGCCATGCCGGCGAAGCGGTTGAAAAAGCTGTCCTCCGGTCCGAAATTGATCGACGGCCGGAAGATGACGGCATCCTTTATCGTCTCGAACACCGCCTTTTCGCCCAGCGCCTTGGTGCGGGCGTAGTCGGACGGCGAATTGAGATCGGCGCCGAGCGCCGAGATCTGGGTGAGGCCGGCGCCGACCGAGCGTGCCGCCTCGGCGACGGCGCGCGCGCCGAAATCGTGCACGGCGCCGAATTTCTGGCGGCCGGTCTCATGCAGGATGGCGACCAGGTTGACGACATGGTCGGCGCCCTGCACGGCGCGGTCGACCGACCAGCGCACGCGCACATTGGCCTGCACCGGCTGGATCTGGCCGACATTGCCGAGCGGCTGCACATGGCCGGCAAGGTCAGGCCGCCGGCAGGCGACCCGGATGCGATAGCCGCGCTTGGCGAGCGCCCGCACGACATGGCGACCGACGAAGCCCGAGCCGCCGAAGACGACAACGAGCTTGGGGGTCTGCAGGATTTCGGTCATGACTGGCTCCGCGCGCATGCTTGGCTGAAGCCGTTTCTTAATCCGTTTCTCGCCAAAGGCAAAGAGCGACCGGAGGTCGCCATTGCCTTGTTTCGCATCGAGGTCGAGGCGGCTCAGAAAGCCCGGCCGATGCGAGCGTCGACCGAATGCCGATTGCCGCCGCGGATGACGAAGAAGGCGAGGATCGCGGCCCAAAGCAGCGACTTTTCGGCGCCCGAAAAACCCTGGCCCATGGTCACCCAATGGAACCACACGGTGACAAGAAGCACGATCAGGCCGGCGAAAGCGGCAGGACGGGTGAAGAGGCCGAGGGCGATCAGGATGCCGCCGAAGAATTCGGTGCAGGCGAGCAGCGGCGACCAGAACGCGCCGGGATAGAAGCCCAGCCCCTCGACCATCTCCGTGGCGCCGAACGGATTGACGATCTTTTGCGAGCCGTGGATGGCCAGGAAGCCGCCGGCGACAGCGCGCAGCAGGGTTTCGCCGGCATCATGCAAGGCCGAATAGAGACGGCCAAGCGCCGGAATGATCAGATTTGCGCGGTCGGTGGTCGCGGACATCGTAGCTCCTGTTTGTGGCAATACAGGCAGACGCCCGACGGTTCCGGGCAAGTCAAGTTAACAAAAGTTAACCATTGAATTCATGTTTTCGAGTGGCTGACGAACAGACGCAGAAAACCCCGCCGAAGCGGGGTTTTCCGGGCAGTGTCCACGCCGAAGCAGGGTCCGACGAGGCGGCCTGACCTGAGACGGTATCAAGGTGGCGTGAAGCAAGCACGCCCGCCCCGCCCTGAACGCCCGGCGCGGCGCCGCCAACCGCGAGCCGGACGAAGCCAACAGGGCGGCTCGCGGCGTGGGGTGGCGCGGATGTGTCGCGTCAGGCCGGGAAAAGGTTCAATCTCGCGGGAAAAATCAGGCCGAGTAACGCTCGGCGAATTCCGAAATGCGCTGCACGACCGCCCTGGAGGTGGTGATGCCGCGCGCCTTTGCCTTCTCGGCGGCCTCGGCGCGGGAGCGTCCGGGAATATGCACGCCATAGCGCCGCCGCAGCCGGTCGAGCTGGTCCTTCATGCGCTGCTCGAAATCCGGGTCGAGCAGTTTTGGCTCTATGGCCAGGACGAAAAGGCCGGTGCCGGGGCTGTCCGGTCCGCCGGTGAACCAGGGCGCGTCGAGCGACCAGTTGGCGCCGGAAACGCCTGCGGCCAGCACCTCGACCATAAGGGCGATGTTGGCGCCGCGCTGGCCGCCAAAGGCAAGCATCGCGCCCTTCATCGCCGCCGCCGGATCGGTGGTCGGATTGCCGCTGGCGTCCAGCGCCCAGCCTTCGGGTATCTTCTTGCCGTCCTCGGCCGCCTTGCGGATGTTGACGAAGGCGGTGGCGCTCGACGACTGGTCTATGACCAGCGGCGGTCCCTCGGCGGCGGGCGAGGCGAAGGACATCGGATTGGTGCAATAGACCGGCTTGACCGAGCCTGAGCCGGCCAGCACCGCCGGCCCGTTGGTGGCGGCGAAGGACACCAGCCCCTGTTCGGCCAGCCGGCCGGTGAAATAGCCGAGCGCGCCGCAAGTATAGGCGTTCTTCTGCGAGAAGATCGAGACGCCGAACAGCTTCGCCGCCTTGACCAGGTCGTCGATCGTGCGGTCGAAGCCGGTATGGGCAAGCCCGCCGCCCGCGTCGGAGAGATAGACTGCGAGCGCCGGCCTGGTGATCACCGGATCGGCATTGCCGTCGATGCGGCCGGCTTCGAGCGCCTCCAGATAGTCGATGAAATGCGACAGCCCGACCGTCGACAGGCCTTCGGCCTCGGCCGCGATGATGGAAGCGGTCAGCGACTGTGCCGCCTCCTCATTGGCGCCGGCGCCGAGCGCCGCCATCCGGCATAGGCCTGTTGCCTGGTCGAGGGTGAGTTGCATGGTGAATGCCTTGATGAATGGTCAATAGTGAATGGTGAATAGTCAGTAGTGAGTAGTCGGTGGGATGGGAAGTGAAGCCCTATGGCCATTCACCATTCACTACTCACCATTCACTATCCGATCTTCACCGGAATCCGCGCCTCGATCCGGCTGAAGACGAAGACCAGGATGCCGGTGATGGTCATATAGATCAGCGCCAGAAGCAGCAAAGGCTCGTAGGTCAGATAGGTGTCCTGGCGCACCTTGGAGGAGACGGCGAAGATATCGATGACGCTGATCGTCGCCACCAGCGGCGTCGACTTCAGCTGCAGCACCGTCTCGCCCGTCAGCGTCGGCAGCGCCCGGTAGAAGGCTTGCGGCAGCCAGATGCGGCGGAAGATTTTCCAGCGGCTCATGCCGAAGGCGCGGGCGGCCTCGAGCTGGCCTCTCGGCACGCCGGCAAAGGCGCCGCGCATCACCTCGCCCTCATAGCCTGCGAAGGAAAAGGTCAGTGCCACCACGGCATAGGGCCAGGCCTGCCTGAGATATGGCCACAGCCAGGATTCGCGGATCCACGGATATTGCGGGAAGATCGAGCCGAGACCGTAATAGAGCAGCCAGAGCTGCAGGAGCAGCGGCGTCCCCCGGATGATGGTGCAGAAGGCCTTTGCCGGCGCCGAGAACCAGATCGGTCCGCCGGCCTGGGCGAGGCCGAGCGGCACGGCAAGCGCAAAGCCCAGCGCGCAGGTGACGGCGAGGATCCAAAGCGCCCGCCAGATGCCTATCAGGCCCATTTCCCAATATTGCGGCAGCCAGTCCCAGCGCATGAAGAAGGCTGCACAGAGCACCAGCGCCAAGGCGATCAGGATGAGCACGATGCGGTGCGGCTTGAGCCAGATCGAGGCGCGCGCCGCCATGTTGATCGCGGTGGCTTCGGCCGCCATCAGCGCGCCTCCTTGACGGAGGGCATGCCGCGCCGCGACCAGGCCTCGACGCGGCCGATGATCAGGTTGGAGAACAGCGTGAGCGCGAGATAGAGCGCGCCGGCCGCGAGATAGAAGAGCAGATAGGCCTTGGTGACGCCGGCCGCCTGGCGCGTCGCCAGCGTCAGTTCGAAGAAGCCGACGACGGCAAGCAGCGCGGTGTCCTTGGTGGCGATCAGCCACAGATTGGCGAGACCCGGGATGGCGAAGGGCAGCATTGCCGGCACGGTGATGCGCCGCAGCATCAGGCCCGGCGACATGCCATAGGCGCGGGCGGCCTCGATCTGGCCTTGCGGGATGGCGAGGATGGCGCCGCGGATGACTTCGGTCGAATAGGCGCCCTGGACGAAACCCAGCACGAAAATGCCGGCCGCGAGCCCGCTGATGTCGACGCGGCTGTAGCCCATCGCCGTCAGCACCTGGTTGATGAGGTCGGTGCCGGCATAATAGAGCAGCAGGATCAGCACCAGTTCCGGCACCGCGCGGACCACCGTGGTGTAGACGGCCAGAAGGTCGCGCGTCACCGGGCCGCCATAGAGCTTGCCGAAGGCGCCGGCGGTGCCGATCATGAGGCCGAGGCAGGTGGCGCCCACGGCGATCTCGATCGAATGCAGCAGCCCGACCAGCAGCGTGCCGCCCCAGCCGGGCGCCACGGGTGACAGGAGTTCCATGATGCCGGCCGCGGAGGCCGGAAGAAAGGCGTCGATCAGCTTCGCCCCCGGATTGCTGGCAAGCCGCCGATCATCGGATCAGCGACTTGCATGCGTGGCAAGGTTGGGCATGGCGCCGACGCCATGCCCTCACTCATTCGCGAGAGGGCTCAGTTCGACTGCGTGGCGCCGCCATAGATGTCGAAGTCGAAATATTTCTTCGAGATCTCGTCATACTTGCCGTTGGCGCGGATCGCCTTGATGCCGGCGTTGAACTTTTCCTTGAGCGCGGTGTCTTCCTTGCGGATGCCGGCGCCGACGCCCGGTCCAAGCACTTCGTCGTCCGGGGCCACCATGCCCTTCAGGTCGCAGCAGGCCTTGCCCTGGTCGGTTTTCAGGAATTCGCCGAGCGCGATCGAGTCGGCCTGCACCGCGTCGATACGGCCGGCGGCCAGATCGTTGTTGGCTTCGTCCTGCGTCTGGTATTCCTTGATTTCCTGCGCGCCGGTGAAGTGCTTCTTGGCGTAGACGGCATGCACGGTCGACACCTGGACGCCGATCACCTTGCCCTTGAGGTCGTCCGGCGTGGCGCCGAATTTCTGGTCCTTCGGCCCGATGATCGCGGTCGGGGTGTTGTAGTACTTGTCCGAGAAGTCGATCGTCTTCTTGCGCTCGTCGGTGATCGACATCGAGGAGACGATGGCGTCGATCTTCTTGGTGGTCAGCGCCGGGATGATGCCGTCCCAGGCGACCGGCGTGATGACGCAGTCGAGCTTCTCTTCGGCGCAGACGGCGTCGACGAAGTCGATCTCCCAGCCCACCCACTTGCCGGTGGCGTCGGGCGAGGTGAACGGCGGGTAGGGCTCGGCGGCGACGCCGATCTTGACCTGCTCGGCCTTGGCCACGCCACCCATTGCCGCGACGCCGAGAAGCAGCGCCGCCGCGAATGTCTTGAGAACAGTCTTCATGTCAGGACTCCCAGTTTGTTGTTGTTCCCGGTTTTTCGCTCCGCGTGATGCCGGCGCCTAGCCGACATTGCGGAGGAATTGTTTGAGCCTTTCGGATTTGGGCGCGCCGAACAATTGTTCCGGCGGACCTTCTTCCTCGACCAGCCCGTTGTAGAGATAGACGACATGCGTCGCGACCTCGCGGGCGAACTTCATTTCATGCGTCACCAGCACCATGGTGCGCCCCTCGCGCGCCAGGTCGCCGATCACCTTCAGCACCTCGCCGACGAGCTCGGGATCGAGCGCGGAGGTCGGCTCGTCGAACAGCATGACGCGCGGATTGATCGCCAGCGCCCGGGCGATCGCGGCGCGCTGCTGCTGCCCGCCGGACAGGAAGGCCGGATAGACGTCGCGCTTGTCCGCCAGCCCGACGCGGGCGAGCAGCTTCTCGGCCTGGGCGATCGCCTCGTCGCGCTTGACGCCCAGCACATGCACCGGAACCTCGATGACGTTCTCGATCAGCGTCATGTGGCTCCACAGGTTGAAATTCTGGAACACCATGCCGAGCCTCGAGCGGATCCGCTCGATCTGCCTGCGGTCGGCCGGAACGGTGTGGCCATGGCTGTCGGCCTTGAGCTTGATCTCCTCGCCATTGACGCGAATGATGCCGCTGGTCGGATTTTCCAGGCAGTTGATGCAGCGCAGCAGCGTCGATTTGCCGGAGCCGGAGCCGCCGATGATGGCGACCACCTCGCCGTCGCGCGCCGACAGCGAAACGCCCTTCAGCACGTGCAACTGGCCGAACTTCTTATGCAGGTTCTCGACATGGATGGCTTCGGCGGCGCCGCTTTGCGCCTTGCCGGATTGGATGGCTGCAGCGTCCGCCACGCTCACCGGGCGACCTCGAAGGCAGTTCGTCGAACGTCCATCCGGCTAACCAACATACGCTGTAATACCCGCTCCGAGCTTCAGCATGGACCCGACAGCGCGAGCCCGTCAATCCCGCTCATTACGGCACTTGCGGCGTTGTTGTGCAAGTGTATAAATAGCCTCTCATGAAATTTTTTCGCTTTTTTTCATCTTAGAAGGGCATCGATGAGCGCTTTCGGATCACAGTCCATGGCGGCGCCGCTGCGGCGCGTGCTGATGCGTTCGGCGGCCAACGCCATGCGCGACGCCGACAGGGCTCAATGGCACTATGGCCCGGGGTTCAACCCGGCGAAAGCTGCCGCGCAGCATGCGCTCCTTGCCGATCTCGTGGCGGCTTCCGGCGCCGAAATCGAATGGATCGAGGACAAGGCCGACGGCCTTTCGGATTCGGTGTTCACGCATGACCCGTCGTTGATGACCGACCGCGGCGCGCTGATCCTGTCCATGGGCAAGCCCTTGCGCGCCAAGGAGCCCTCGCTGCATGAGGAAACCTACAGAAGCCTGGGCATTCCGATCCTCGGCCGCGTCGAGGCGCCCGGCCAGGTCGAAGGCGGCGACTGTGTATGGCTGGATGCCCGCACGCTGGCGATCGGGCGCGGCGTGCGCACCAACCAGGAAGGCATCCAGCAGGTTGCCAACCTGCTGACGCCGCTCGGCATTTCCGTCTACGGTTTCGATCTGCCGCTGTGGCAGGGCGAAGAGGCATGCCTGCATCTGATGTCGGTGATCAGCCCGTTGGCCGACGACCTTGCGCTGGTCTATTCGCCGCTGTTGCCGGCCCCGTTCTACCAGATGCTGAAGGGGCGCGGCATCCGCCTGGTCGAAGGCGACCCGCAAGAGTTCGCCGCCTCCAACGGCCTCAGCCTGAACGTGCTGCCGACCAGCCCGCGCAAGGTCATCGCCGTGGCCGGCTTTCCCAGGACCAAAGCTGCCATGGAAGCCGCCGGCTGCACGGTCGAAATCTTCGAGGCGGATGCGCTCTGCATCGCCTGCGAAGGCGGCCCGACATGCCTGACGCGGCCGATCCTGCGTCAATGAATGCGCCGTCCCGTCGCAAGTTCCGCCGCGAGGGTGAGGAGCGGCGGCGGCAGGATCTGATCGATGCCACCCTGGACAGCGTGGCCGAACACGGCCTCGAGGGCGCCACCGTGCGCACCATCGCCTTGCGCGCCGGCGTCACCGCCGGGCTGATCCGGCACTATTTCCCCGGCAAGGAAGATTTGCTGCAGGAGGCCTATGCAGCATTGATGAGCCGCATGACCGAGCAGGCGAAAGCGGCATTGGCCATGGAAGATGCCTCGCCGCGCCAGCGCCTTGCCGCCTTCGTCACCGCCAATCTCAATGCGCCGATCATCGACCAGCGGGTGTTCTCGCTCTGGGCGACCTTCATCGGCCGCGCCGGCGCGGATCCGACGCTCGCCCGCGCCCATCGCGAAGGCTATCTCGGCTTTCGCAACGAGGTGGAGACGGTCGTGGCCGAGGTACTGGCCGCCGAGCAGCGCAAGCCGGACGCGGCCGAGCTGCGCCACCATGCCATCGCCATCAACGCGATCATCGACGGGCTCTGGATCGAAGGCTGCCTGGCCGGCGAGATGTTCTCGCCCGGCGAATTGGCGGCGATCGGCATCAAGGCCGTCGAGGCCGAGCTCGGCCTCGCGCAGGAAAGGGGAGAAGATCAATGACCACCGTCGGCGAAGCGCTGATCACCGTGCTCGAAGCGCATGGCGTCGACACTGTCTTCGGCATTCCGGGCGTGCATACGGTCGAGCTCTATCGCGGCCTGGCGCGCTCGAAGATCCGCCATGTCACGCCGCGCCACGAGCAGGGAGCCGGCTTCATGGCCGACGGCTATGCGCGCGCCGGCGGCCGGCCCGGCGTCGCCTTCGTCATCACCGGGCCGGGGCTGACCAACACCATCACCGCCATGGGTCAGGCGCGCGCCGATTCGGTGCCGATGCTGGTGATCTCCGGCATCAACGCCACCGATACGCTGGGCATGGGGCTGGGCTTCCTGCATGAGCTGCCCGACCAGCGTGGGATGATGGAAAAGGTCGCGCTGTCTTCCGAACGCATCACCGAGGCCGGGCAACTGCCGGGCGCTCTCGCCCGCGCCTTCGCGATTTTCTCCTCGTCACGCCCGGGCCCGGTCCATATCGAGATTCCCACCGATGTCATGGTCAAGCCCGCCGACGGCATAGCGGTGGCGCTGAGCAACGCCGCGCCGCCTGCCCCGGATGCCGCGGCGGTCGCCGAAGCGGCGAAGCTCATCACGGCTGCGCGCCGGCCGCTGATCCTTTCGGGCGGCGGCGCCAGGAAGGCCGACGCGGCGCTGCGGCGTCTGGCCGAGACGCTTGGCGCTCCCGTGGTCGAGACCGCCAACGCGCGCGGCCTGCTGCACGGCCACCCGCTCTGCGTGCCGGCCAGCCCCAGCCTGAAGGCGGTGCGCGCGCTGATGGCGGACGCCGATCTGGTGATCGCGGCCGGCACCGAATTCGGCCCGACCGACTATGACGGCTATGGCGACGGCGGCTTCGTGCTGCCCAGGAACCTGATCCGCATCGACATCGGCGCCGACCAGATCGCGCGCCGGCCGCTGACGGTCGGCATCCAGGCCGATTGCGCCGAAGGCATCGAGGCTTTGCTCGCGGCAATCGGACCGGGTCATCCTGCGGCCAAAGACGGCGAAGCCCGCGCGGCCGCCGCGCGGAAGGCAGCGCGGGCCGAGCTGAAGCCCGAGTACCTGGCGCAGGTTCATGCCGTGGAGATGATCCGCGACGCGCTGCCGGGCGCCATCATCGTCGGCGACTCGACCCAGCCGATCTATGCAGCCAACCTCTATTACGACCACGACCGTCCCGGCGGCTGGTTCAACGCCGCGACCGGTTTCGGTGCGCTGGGCTACGGTCCGCCGGCGGCGATCGGCGCGGCACTCGCCGTTCCACAAGCGCCCGTGGTGTGCCTCACCGGTGACGGCGGCTTCCAGTTCACCCTGCCGGAGATCGGCGCCGCGCTCGATGCCGAAACGCCGGTGATCTTCGTCGTCTGGAACAATCGCGGCTATCGCGAGATCGAGACCTCGATGCTCGACGTCGGCGTCGAGCCGGTCGGCGTGTCGCCGGCGCCGCCGGATTTCTGCAAGCTCGCCGAGGCCTACGGCATCGGGGCCGAGCGCTTGACCGGGGTCGGCGGTCTTGCCGAGGCGCTGAAGCGCGCGCGCGCGGCGGCCAAGCCGCGCGTCATCGAGATCACCGTCGACTGACCGTTGTTTGGACCATGCTGCCGCCGCGGCGATTGGCGTCGTCCGACGCATGCAAAGACGCTGCGCCAGCCATGTCGATATTTCAATTGAGTGACAGCGCGAAAGGCGCGACGTTCGAGCCTGGGGTGGCATAACCCAAGATATAATCATAAAAAAATGACAGGAGCGGTCTAAGTATGACGGAAACGCTGAATGGCAGGCATGTCGTGGTGACGGGCGGCACTGGGGCGCTCGGCGGCGCGGTTGTCGGCAGGTTGCTGGAGCAAGGCGCGATCTGCCACGTGCCCAATGCCCACGCGGCGGCCCCGCCGCATTTTCC
>NZ_RZTO01001479.1:0-530 GCF_003997225.1 Mesorhizobium sp. M2C.T.Ca.TU.002.02.1.1 | reverse complement strand
GCCTTTGTCTGCGAGCATCGGGCCGGCTTTGATGGTGGGACCATGCGTGGGGCAGGCTGGATCAGGGGGCTCAGGGAGGCGGAGGCGCGGCAGCTGCGCTGCGAGATCGATCGGCTCGAACGAGGGCTGATCGAGGCCGCCAATTCGAAGGCCAAATGGAACCTGCATGAGGTCGCGCACACGCTGCGCTGGCAAAAGGCGCGGCTGCGGCGGCTGGAGGAGTGCCTCGCCGCCATGCCTGAAGGAAAGAGGGCTTCGGACCGATCCTGACCGGCCGGTCGCAATCCTCGGCATATCCGCCATTGTCCGGCCCCAGCGCGAGCGGGCGGTTGGAAAGTGGCGCGATCGCGGAATTACGATCTGCTAAAGGAACGCTAGATTTCACGATGCGGCGGGTCGATCCGCCGAGGCCGGCGTCCATCAGGCCCCTACCCATTCCCCCGCCCCCTGCGGGCGCCGGCCACCCGAATTTTCGGAAAACGATGGGGGAGATGTTTTCCGCATCGCTGCGGCGCCGCAAGCCTCAGAAT
>NZ_RZTO01001478.1:0-530 GCF_003997225.1 Mesorhizobium sp. M2C.T.Ca.TU.002.02.1.1 | reverse complement strand
CCGTCGCCTGCCTTGCCTGCTCCGAGCGGCCCACCTTCATGGCGATGATCGGCTTCTTCAGCTCGCGCGCCCGCGCCGCCAGTCTCTCGAAGCCGGCTACCGAGTCGAAAGCCTCGATATGCAGGCCGAGCGAGGTGACGCGCTCGTCCTCGATCAGGCCGAGCGCCATTTCGGAGAGCCCCGTCTGCGCCTGGTTGCCGGCCGTCATCAGGAAGGCGATCGGCAGGCCGCGCTTCTGCATCGTCATGTTGATGGCGATGTTGGACGACTGGGTGATGATGGCCACACCCTTGCCGCCTTCGGCCAGGCGGATGCCGCCATGCTGGTCGGGCCACAGCAACGCGCCGTCGGCATAGTTGATCAGGCCGTAGCAGTTCGGGCCGATGATCGGCATCTGGCCGGCGGCGGCGACGAGCTCGGCCTGCAGCCGCTCGCCGTCCTCGTCATAGGCCTCGGTCTCGAGGAAGCCCGCGGCGAAGCAGACGGCGCCGCCGGCGCCGCGCTCGGCCAGCGCCTTGATCACCTCGATG
>NZ_RZTO01001477.1:0-532 GCF_003997225.1 Mesorhizobium sp. M2C.T.Ca.TU.002.02.1.1 | reverse complement strand
CGCGGCTGCTCCCCGAGATGGTTTTTCCCCCCAGAGCGACCAAAACCGCCAGTCCGACCCCGGCGATCCCGCCGGAGACGGCGACGGATACCGACGCCGCGATGACGTCCGAGGTGATAGAGGAGGTATCCTCCAACGTCAGCGCCACCGAGCCGTCCGCTGTCACCGAGCTCTGCGTGATCAGCGCCTCGGTCGATCCCATGATGGCGTTCGTGGCCTTGGAGAAGGCCAACGCCGCCGAAATCGACGCGGAACTTCCCACCGACACCGCAATCGCCACACCCACCGACACCGCGTCGATGTCCTTGCTGTTTGTCGCGGTGATATCGACCGCGCCGCTCGCGTCGACAACGGAGGTCTCAATGGCCGCCAGGACGTCGCTGGATATGCTATTGGAGGCCAGCGCGACCGCCGCCGACATCGACAGCGTCACCGTGCCCGATCCCACTGCGACCGACGCTGTCACTGCCACCAGCGTGGCGTGAATGATTCCGGCGCTCGTCGCGCTGATGGTCAGCGGCCCGCCAATGGT
>NZ_RZTO01001476.1:0-535 GCF_003997225.1 Mesorhizobium sp. M2C.T.Ca.TU.002.02.1.1 | reverse complement strand
GGTCGGACGCGCTCGGCAAGGACGGGCTGAAGTCCGGCCAGATTCTTTTGACGCTTGGCGACACCGAGGAACGCCGGCGCTACCTCAATGCGCGCGCCACGATCTCGACGCTGCTCAAGATGAAAGCGGTGCCGGTCATCAACGAGAACGACACGGTGGCGACCTCGGAAATCCGCTACGGCGACAACGATCGGCTGGCGGCGCGGGTGGCGACCATGATGGGCGCCGATCTTCTGGTGCTGCTTTCCGACATCGACGGGCTCTATACGGCCCCGCCGGCCAAGGATCCGCAGGCAAAATTCATTCCCGTGGTCGACCGCATCACACCGGATATCGAGGCGATGGCGGGGGCAGCGGCCTCGGAGCTGTCGCGCGGCGGCATGCGCACCAAGCTCGACGCCGGCAAGATCGCCAACGCCGCCGGCACGGCGATGATCATCACCTCGGGCACCAGGCTGTCGCCGTTGATGGCGATCGAACGCGGCGAGCGCGCGACCTTCTTCAAGCCGAGCGCCAACCCGGTGAAGGGTTATAA
>NZ_RZTO01001475.1:0-545 GCF_003997225.1 Mesorhizobium sp. M2C.T.Ca.TU.002.02.1.1 | reverse complement strand
ATACATGACGAAGTCGCAGGGGCTAGCGCGCGATGACGACGCCCTCACTGAGACCAGTATTGCCAGGCCCAGTAGAAGCTCTCGTCGCGCGGCGGCAGGCGATCGCGTTCGCCGGCGAACGACACCGGCGTCGGCGATTTCGGCTCGTCCTCGGGCCGCCCGTCCTCGACGCGCTTGTCGCTCGGCGGCAGGCGCAACAGCCAAGCGCCGACATGCGCGAACAGCACCGCGGTGGAATGGGTCACAAGTCCTACTCCTTCGCTTTCGTTCATTCCCGCCCCGCCCAGGGAACCAGCACGCGCTCGATCCGGCGGATGATGAATTCGAGCGCAAAGGCGATGATCGCGATCACCAGTATGCCCATCACCACCACGTCGGTGACCAGGAACTGCGCCGCCGACTGGATCATGAAGCCGAGCCCACGCGTCGCCGCCACCAGCTCGGCCGCCACCAGCGTCGACCAGCCGGCGCCGAGCGCGATGCGCAGGCCGGTGAGGATCGACGGCAGCGCGCTGGGCAGGATCACATGGCGGATGACCTGGGCC
>NZ_RZTO01001474.1:0-547 GCF_003997225.1 Mesorhizobium sp. M2C.T.Ca.TU.002.02.1.1 | reverse complement strand
GTCCCACAGCGCCCTCTGCGCCGCGACGATGTCGTCGTCGCTGACCAGGATCGAACGTTCGACGAAGGCCTCGGCGATCGGGAACATCATTTCGCCGACGCGCTTCGGCGCCAGCGAATCGGCGGCGATGCCTTCGGCCGGCGCATCGACCGGCTTTCCGGCCTCCAAGGCGCGGTAGAGCGTCGGCGCGCCCTCGGGCTCGATGGCGATGATGCGGATACGCCCCGAGAACCAGGCGGCGATGCCGCCGATCAGGCCGCCGCCGCCGACGGCGACCAGCAGCGTGTCGATCTCGGGCAAATCGGCTTCGATCTCCAGGCCGAGCGTGCCCTGGCCGAGCAGCGTTTCCTCCTGGTTGAAGGCGTGCACCTGCAGGGCTCCGGTTCTGGCGGCGAATTCCTCGCTGGCGGCCAGCGCCTCGGCATAGCGGGCGCCGCCGACCACCAGCTCGGCGCCGTAGCCGCGGATGCGCGCGAGCTTCGCCGGCGGGCTGACCTCGGGCACGAAGATGCTGGCCTTGTGCCCGAGCTTCATGGCGGCGTAGGCG
>NZ_RZTO01001473.1:0-547 GCF_003997225.1 Mesorhizobium sp. M2C.T.Ca.TU.002.02.1.1 | reverse complement strand
ATCTCCCCCCTCGTGGGGGAGATGTCCGGCAGGACAGAGGGGGGCGCCGTAGAGCGCGAACCTTAACAATCACCGAGTAACACAAATGCCCCATACACCGCTGCCGCCAAAACAGCGCGCCAACGCCAGATCGATGCGCAAGGTGATGACAGCAGCCGAGTTGAAGCTTTGGAACGAGCTTCGTGCCCATCGGTTGATGGGTCTAGGTTTCCGGCGCCAGTTTCCGATCGCCGGATATATCGTGGACTTCGCCTGTCCGCAGAAGAAGCTCGTCGTTGAGGTCGACGGATCTCAGCACGGAGAAGCTGATGCCGTCGCAGGCGACGAGGCGCGGACAGCGCGGCTGGAGAAAGATGGCTGGACCGTGCTGCGGTTCTGGAACGACGATGTCATTCGCGACATCGACAATGTTTGCCAGCATATCGTGATCGTGACCGGGCTCGGAAGTCCATCCGAATAGCGCGGCCAGGTCGGCGGGACAGCGCCCCCCTCTGCCCTGCCGGGCATCTCCCCCACGAGGGGGGAGATTGGCTAATCCCCCCTGGCC
>NZ_RZTO01001472.1:0-549 GCF_003997225.1 Mesorhizobium sp. M2C.T.Ca.TU.002.02.1.1 | reverse complement strand
GGTCACGGTATCGCGGCACAGCGAACAGATGATGATGCGATGGCTCGAGCGCTTCACCGTTTCACGGAAACAGCGAACCGCTCTATCTTTTTGTTTTGACGCAATTCCAGACGGAAAACCGCTACACACTTTTCCTGGAATTGCTCTCGAGGCGTCCAGCATTTCCGTCACTTCCCCAAAATGGCGACGGAAGGATGCCGGACGAGCCGGCCGAAAGGCCGGTGCCCGCGTCTCCTCCCGGCACACCCCGTCCGGTCAACTCGTGTCGATGGCAGGTATCCTGGCTCGCGGGTCGTTGCGCCATCCGCCTTCCCAGCCTTGCCGGCCAGTGGCGTTTCGGACGGAGCTCGCCGCTCACAGTTGCGGGGGCAGCCACGGCCTCGACCCGAAGCAGGTCTTACCGTGTTCCCTTTTCACCCCTCGCCTTGCGGCTCGGGGACCATGACACAACGATCGTAGGTTGTCCGGCCGCGAGTCGCAACGGGCTTCCGCGCAACCTCGTCACCGTTGAAGCGGCCTGCCTGAAAAGATGCATTTCCGCCTCGATCC
>NZ_RZTO01001471.1:0-551 GCF_003997225.1 Mesorhizobium sp. M2C.T.Ca.TU.002.02.1.1 | reverse complement strand
GGCGTGGACCGCCTCCGATCCGCCGCCATGGATGGCAATCGATCTTGATTTGACAAGTCCCTATCGTGCGCGGCAGGTCTCGGCGCGAGACATGCAGGACATCAATCACACACTCAACGCGGACAGCGGATTGTCGGCCACACCGACCGAGTCGCTGATACAGCCGCGGCCAGCGGCCGGTCGGCGTAAATGGCCGCTGGCCATCGTCGCTTCCGGCCTGCTTCACGGCGCGGCGGCGGCCGCGTTCCTGCTCGCGCCTGCCGGCACATTCGACTCCCTGGACGCGATCCAGGCCGAGGGCGCCGACCAGTCCGGCGCCAACGTCATCGGCAGCGCCCTGGACGACCAGTCGTCCGGCGCCGTGGATGTCACCCTGGTGCCAGATCCGCAGCCGGTGAAACGCCAGGCCGCGCAGCCCGCTCCGCCAGCCGAGGCGCAGCAACCGGCAAGCGTGCCGCCGACGCCTCAGCTTCCGCAGCAAGCCGTCAAGGAAGCCGCTTCCATGCCGGATATCCTGGCGTCCGCCAGCCCGCGCCAGGACGACCAGAGTG
>NZ_RZTO01001470.1:0-552 GCF_003997225.1 Mesorhizobium sp. M2C.T.Ca.TU.002.02.1.1 | reverse complement strand
CCCCGTGACCGAAGCAGGACTTACCATGCTCAATCGGACTGCGGACAACGTTGCCCGGGCGACACCGGAGCCGTTGGCCAAGAAGATCCGGGGCATCAGCGACAAGGGCCTCGCCTGGCTGTTCATCTCGCCGACGATCCTTTTGCTGTTGGCCATCAATATCTTCCCGCTGTTCTGGGCGATCTATCTTTCCTTCACCAACTACCGCGCCAACCGCCCCAACGAAGTGGTGAAGAACCTGGGGCTCTCGAACTACCAGCGAATCCTCGGCGACCAGGACATCTGGATCGCCATGCAGACGACGGCGCATTTCGTGTTCTGGACGATCCTGCTGCAGACGGTCATCGGCTTCACGTTGGCATGGCTGATCGACCGCAAGTTCCGCGGCCACGCTTTCTGGACCACCATCATCCTGGTGCCGATGATGCTGTCGCCGGCGGTGGTCGGCAATTTCTGGCGTTTCCTCTACGAGCCGCAGATCGGGCTGTTCTCCTATGTCGTCTCGTTCGTCACCGGCATTCCGCCTACGAATGTCCAGATGCTGTCCAATGT
>NZ_RZTO01000146.1:0-10105 GCF_003997225.1 Mesorhizobium sp. M2C.T.Ca.TU.002.02.1.1 | reverse complement strand
GGTCCGCAGGCCCCCGACGTCATCGACGTCGGCCTGGCTTTCGGCCCCTCGGCCAAGAAAGACGGCCTGTTGATGCCTTACAAGGTCTCGACCTGGGATTCGATCCCCGACAGCGCCAAGGATGCCGACGGCGCCTGGTACGGCGACTATTACGGCGTTCTGTCGTTCATGGTGAACAAGGATCTGGTCAAGAACGTTCCGGCCGACTGGGCCGACCTTCTGAAGCCGGAATACGCCAACTCGGTTGCGCTCGCCGGTGATCCGCGCGCGTCGAACCAGGCGATCCAGGCCGTCCACGCTTCCGGTCTGTCGACCGGCGCCGCTGCCGGTAAGGCCGCGGGCGAAGCCGGCCTCGACTTCTTCAAGAAGCTCAACGCCGCCGGCAACTTCGTTCCGGTCATCGGCAAGCCGGCCACGCTCGCGCAGGGTCAGACGCCGATCCTGATCAACTGGGACTACAACAACCTGTCGGGCCGCGACACGCTGAACGGCAACCCGCCGACCGACATCGTCATCCCGAAGACCGGCGTCGTCGCCGGCGTGTACGTGCAGGCGATCAGCGCCTACGCGCCGCATCCGAACGCCGCGAAGCTGTGGATGGAATACCTCTATTCCGACGAAGGCCAGATCGGCTGGCTGAAGGGTTATTGCCACCCGATCCGCTTCAACGACCTCGCCAAGAACGGCAAGGTTCCGCAGGAGCTGCTCGACAAGCTGCCGCCGGCAGACGCCTATGCCAAGGCCGTGTTCCCGTCGCTCGACGAGCAGGGCGCTGCCAAGGAAGAGATCACCAAGGGCTGGGACTCGGTCGTCGGCGCCAACGTCAAGTAAGTCGATGCTCTTCCGGGCGGCCTTGCGCCGCCCGGATTCCATTATTGAAGGCAGTCAGGCATGACCGATATCAGCCTTTCAGGACCGTCCGCCGCCGGTAAGACCATTCCGCCCGGCGCGCGCGCGATGCGTCTGCCCACGCAATGGCTGGGCGTCGCGCCTTTCATCATCTTCGCGTTGATGTTCCTGATCCTGCCGACGCTCTATCTCATCATCGGCGCGTTCCAGAACGCCGACGGCGGCTTCACGCTGCAGAACATCGCCGATCTCGCGCAGCCGACCATCGTTGCCGCCTACTGGATCTCGATCAAGGTTTCCGTCGCCTCGTCGCTGCTTGGCGCCTTCATCGGCCTCGCCATCGCCATCGCCATCGTGCGCGGCGGCCTGCCCAACTGGACGCGTTCGGCGGCGCTCACCTTCTCGGGCGTCGCCTCGCAGTTTGCCGGCGTTCCGCTGGCCTTCGCCTTCCTGGCGACGCTCGGCCGCCTGGGCCTGCTCACTGTGCTCTTGCGCTCGATCGGCTTCGACCTCTATCAGCACGGCTTCAACGTGCTGTCCTTCTGGGGCCTGACGCTGACCTATCTCTATTTTCAGATCCCACTGATGGTCGTCATCATCGTGCCGGCGATCGACGGCCTGAAAAAGGAATGGGGCGAGGCCGCCGCGACGCTCGGTGCCACCCAGTGGCAGTACTGGCGCATGGTCGTCATTCCTGTCCTGTGGCCGAGCTTCCTCGGCACCTTCATCCTGCTTTTCGCCAACGCCTTCGGCGCCATCGCCACCGCTTATGCGTTGACCGGCTCGTCGCTCAACATCGTGCCGATCGTGCTCTATGCGCAGATCCGCGGCGACGTGCTGCACAACGCCAATCTCGGCTATGCGATCGCCTTCGGCATGATCTTCATCACCGGGCTCGCCAATGTCTTCTACATCTGGTTCCGGACCCGCTCGGAGAGGTGGCTCAAATGAAGTCGGGTAAGTTCTGGGCCTGGCTGACGTTCATCCTCGGCGCCGCCTATTTCTTCATTCCGCTGATCGCGACGCTGGAATTCTCGATGCGCATGAAGCGCGGCGAATATTCCTTCGAGGCATACCGCGTCGTGCTCGGCGATGCGCGCTTCCAGGAATCCTTCACCTTCTCGGTGGTGGCCGCGATCTTCACCATCATCCTCGGCGTGCTTCTGGTGGTGCCCACCGCCTACTGGATCCGGCTGCGCCTGCCCCAGCTCAGGCCGATCGTCGAATTCGTCACGCTGTTGCCGCTGGTCATTCCCGCCATCGTCATCGTGTTCGGCTATATCCGCATGTACGGCTCGAGCTCGCCGCTGCCGTTCCTCGCCAGCGGACTCGGCACCAACGCATTGCTCGTCATCGGCTATGCGACGCTGGCGCTGCCTTACATGTACCGCGCCGTCGATACCGGCCTTCGCACCATCGACGTCAGGACGCTCACCGAAGCGGCGCAGATCCTCGGCGCCGGCTGGACGACGATCATCGGACGCGTGATCCTGCCCAACGTGCTGATCGCGGTTCTGTCCGGCGCCTTCCTGACCTTCGCCATCGTCATCGGCGAGTTCACCGTGGCCAGCCTGCTCAACCGGCCGGCCTTCGGCCCGTATCTGCAGAACATGGGCGCCAACCGCGCTTACGAGCCGGCGGCACTTGCCATCATCGCCTTCGCCATTACCTGGGGCTGTATGTCGCTGATCCAGGTCCTGTCCCGCTTCGCGCCGAAATCGGCGAACCGCCCTAATTGAGCGAAAGAGAAAGCCATGGCTGAGCCATTCCTCTCAATCCAGCACGTTCGAAAATCCTTCGGCGCCACAACCGTGGTCCAGGACTTCAATCTCGATGTCGAACCGGGCGAATTCGTCTCCTTCCTCGGGCCGTCGGGCTGCGGCAAGACGACGGTGCTGCGCATGGTGGCCGGTTTCGAGGAGCCATCGGCAGGCAAGATCGTCGTAGCCGGCAAGGATATCACCCGGCTGAAGCCGAACCAGCGCAATGTCGGCATGGTGTTCCAGGCCTATGCGCTGTTCCCGAACCTGACGGTGGCGCAGAACATCGCCTTCGGCCTCAAGGTGGCCGGCATGTCGAAGCCGGACGCGGACAGGCGCGTCGCCGAGATGCTCGACATGATCAAGCTGCCACAGATGGCCGACCGCTATCCCTATCAGCTTTCCGGCGGCCAACAGCAGCGCATCGCGCTCGCGCGCGCCATTGCGCCGAAGCCGAAGCTGCTTTTGCTCGACGAGCCGCTGTCGGCGCTCGACGCCAAGGTGCGCGTGTCGTTGCGCGAGGAAATCCGTTCGATCCAGAAGAAGCTCGGCATCACCACCATCTTCGTCACGCATGACCAGGAAGAAGCGCTGTCGATCTCCGACCGCATCGCGGTGATGTATGGCGGCAGGGCCGAGCAGGTCGGGACGCCGTTCGAGATCTACAACCGGCCGGCGACCAAATTCGTCGCCAATTTCGTCGGCACGCTCAACGTGCTGGAGGGCAAGGTCACCGACGCTTCCACGGGCAAGGTGCAGGTCAACACCCAGGAAGTCTCGCTCAAGGGCAAGCTCAACGGCTCGAAGTCCGGCGATACGCTGTCGCTGGCGCTGCGGCCGGAAGCGATCTCGCTGGCGCGCCAGCCCGGGCACGACACCAGCCTGTCGGGCGAGATCGCCGAAGTGCATTTCCTCGGCTCGGTCATCCGCGTGCGCGTCGGCATCGGCGGCAACACGGTTTCGCTCGATACCTTCAACAATTCGACGACGCCGCCCCCGGTCGTCGGCGACAAGGCGGATATTTCGTTCTCGTCGGGCGATATGCTGGTTCTGCACTGACGGCTCTGGCCGTCCTGATGCCGATAAGACATGCCAGACGGCCCTCGGTGGTATACGGGCGCCATCGGTTTGTCCTGCGAGCACACCCTATGAGGCAGCGCGGGTTTGCCGGATAAATCAACAGCATCCTGACTCGAAGGTACTGCCAAGCTTCGCGCTTCGCCGCTACGATAAGGCATGGCGCTGTTCGAACTCACCCTTGTCCTGCTTCTGATCGCCGTCGCGCTGACGGCGCTGTCGCGGCGGCTCGAGGTGCCTTACCCATCGCTGCTGGCGCTTGCGGGCGTTGGGCTTGCCTTCGTGCCGGGCGCGCCGGTGATCGAGATCGATCCGGAACTGGCGCTGGCGCTGTTCATCGCGCCGGTGCTTCTCGATGCCGCCTATGACACCTCGCTGCGCGACCTGAAGCGGTACCGGCTGTCGCTGGTGCTCCTGGCGCTCGGCGCGGTCGTCTTCACCACGGTGGTCGTTGCCTTCGTCGGTTGGAAAATGGCCGGGCTGCCGATCGCGGCGGCGATCGCGCTCGGCGCCATCGTCGCGCCGCCGGACGCGGTCGCGGCAAGTGCCGTGCTCAGCCAGTTCAAGGTGCCGCACCGCATCACCGCGATCCTGCAAGGCGAGAGCCTGCTCAACGACGCCACGGCGCTGCTGATCTACCGGATTTCGGTCGCGGCAGCCGTCGGCACGCTCATGCTGAAGGACGCGGTGCCGGTCATCCTGCTTGCGACGGTCGGTAGCGTTATCGCCGGCTATCTGTTCGGCCGCGTCTCGCTGTTGGCGCTTACCCGCATCGAGGACGCGGCAAGCAGCACCGTTGTGCAGTTCGCCGGAACCTTCGCCGTCTGGATCATTGCCGACAAGCTCGGCCTTTCCGCCATCATCACAATCGTCGTCTATGCCATCACCATCGCGCGCACCGCGCCGCGCCGGATGTCGGCGAGACGTCGCGTCAGCACCTATTCGGTCTGGGAGTCGGCGGTGTTCGTGCTCAACGTGCTGGCTTTCGTGCTGATGGGCCTGCAGGCGCGGTCGATCGTCGGCCGTCTCTCCGGCGACGGGCAAGGCGGAGCATTCCTGTTCGCCGCAACGGTGCTTATCGTCGTCATCGTGGCTCGCCTCGTCTGGGTGGCGGGTTACGTCGCGGTCATACGCTGGTTCGCCCGCTCCGGCGGCGAAGACAGAAGGCAGGATGCGCCGACATTTCGCGGCGCCGTGCTTGTCGGCTGGTGCGGCATGCGCGGGCTGGTGACGCTGGTGGTGGCAATTGCCTTGCCGGCCAATTTTCCTGGGCGCGACCCGATCGTGCTTGCCGCGTTCGCTGTCGTGCTTGGCACGTTGGTCCTGCAAGGGATGAGCCTGAAGCCGCTTCTGCGCTGGCTCAATTTCGAGCGGGATATGACAATCGATCGCGAAGTAGCCGAGGCGCGCGTCGCCATCATGCAGGCCGCGCTCGATGTGCTGAGCCGCAAGACTTCGGCCGCTGCCGCCGTCGTGCGCGAGCAGTATGAGGCGCAGCGGCGGGTTGCGGAAAACCCCGACGACGCGCAAGCCGCGACGGAATACGACCGGTTGCGCCTTTACGCCATCAAGCGGCAGCGCGACACGCTGGAGGAACTGCGCAGCAACGGCACGATCGGCGACGAGGCCTACCACCGGCTGGAAGAGGAAATCGACTGGTCGGAACTGGCGGCGTCGCCCGCCGGAAGCTTCCAGCCGCTGACGACCTATTAGCGCGGTTCGCCGGGTTCCATTGGACTATTCCACTTGTCCTGCCGGTCCATTGCAACGCAAGGGGCCTGGCGCTAGAGCGTTTCACCTGAAACGGCGAACCGTTCTATCTCTTTTTTCTCGACGCAATTCCGGACGGAAAGGTTACGGCGAAGACGCCGAACTTAAACGCTCACACTTTTCCTGGAATTGCGCTACTGCGATCGCCAGAAGTGAGCCGGTTAATCAATGAAGCTGATCAGCTACAACATCCAATACGGCTACGGCAGCGACGGGCGCTATGATCTCAGCCGCTGTGCCAGGCTGGTGGATGGCGCCGACATCGTCGCGCTGCAGGAAGTCGAGCGGCATTGGCAGCGCACCAATGAGGACGATCAGCCCGAGATCCTGTCCAGCTTGCTGCCCGATTATTACTGGGCCTATGGCCCCGCCTTCGACATGGATGCCAGCGAGAGGCGCGACGGCCGCATCGTCAATCGCCGGCGGCAGTTCGGCACGATGGTGCTGTCGAAGCTGCCGATCGTCTGGTCGCGGCTGCACACGCTGCCGCTGCGGCGCACGCTGAGGCCGCTCAACACCCGCAACGCGGCGCTGGAGTGCATGATCCGTACGCCGGCGGGACCAGTGCGCGTGCTCTCGCTGCATCTTGCCCATATCGCGGCCGAGGAGCGGCTGGAGCAGATCGACTATCTCAATGCCGAGCATCGTCGCGCGCCATCCGACGGCGGCCCCTGGGGCGGCGTCGACGACGAGCCGCGGCGCAACTGGTCGAACGGCCAGCCGGAACCGGAAAACCCGGTGGCGGCGATCTGGCTGGGCGATTTCAACATGGAGCCAGGCAGCGCCGAATACCGGCGCATCGTCGGCAATGCCCCCTATCACCGCGGAGCTGCCTATATCGACGGATTCGTCGATGCCGCTTCCGTCGCCACCGAGCCGGGACCGGACTTCCATACGCACGAAAAGATCATCGACGGCAGGCTGGCCAAACGACGGCTCGATCATTGTTTCGTCGGCGGCATGCTGGCCGGGCGCGTGCGTTCGGTCAGCGCCGATATCGGCGAGGTGGCTTCCGACCATTTTCCGCTTCGGGTCGACATCGATCTGGAAACGCCGGGCATCGGCTCAAGTCTGGCGGGCAAGTGAGGCGGGGATGACGCTGTTCGTCTTCCTGGCGGTGCTTTCGGCGGCGGCCATGCACGCGATCTGGAACGCGCTGGTCAAGGTCCATCTCGACCGCTTCCTGTCGATCACGCTGATGACGCTCGGCATGGGCGCCGCGGCGCTTGTGGCGCTGCCCTTCGTCGAAGTGCCGAAGGCCGAGGTCTGGCCATTCATCCTCGCCTCGGTTTTCTTCCACATGGGCTACCGGACCTTCCTGATCGGCGCCTACAAGGCGGGCGATTTCGCCCAGACCTATCCGCTGGCGCGCGGCACCGCGCCGCTGCTCTCGGCGCTGGGCGGCATCATCGTGGTCGGCGAGGTCCCGGCGCCCTTCGCCATCCTCGGCATCGTGCTTCTGTCGGCAGGCACGCTGGTCATGTCGTTTCGGGGTGGGGCGCATCTGGAGAAGCTCAATCTGCGCGCGGTCGGCTTCGCGCTCGCCACCTCGATCTTCATCGCCAGCTACACGCTTTCCGACGGCAGCGGCGCGCGGCTGGCCGCAACCGCGCAAAGCTACGCGGCCTGGCTGTTCGTCTGTGATGCGGCGTGGGCGCTCGTGCTGTGCATTGCCTTCCGCGGACCGCGGTCGCTTCCGGTGCTGGCGCGCGACTGGAAGGCCGGGCTGTTCACCGGCGTGCTCAGCGGCGCGGCCTACTGGATCGTGATGTGGGCAATGACCAAGGCGCCGATCGCCTCGGTCGCGTCGCTGCGCGAAACCTCGATCCTGTTCGCCATGCTGATCTCGGTGCTGGCGCTGGGCGAGAAGATGACGGCCTGGCGCGCGGCCGCGGCGCTCGGCATCGTTGCCGGCGTCGCCGCGCTCAGGATGGGTTGAAAACAGATACTCAGCTGAGCACGGTCATCACCTGGCCGCGCTTTTCCGGACTGAAGCGGATGACGACGATGATGCAGACGGCGACCACGCCGGCGAACAGGGCCAGCGCATAGCCGTAGCTGCCTCCCGGCGCTTCGGCGATCCCCGCCTGGTAGGGGCCGCCATAGGAAGCCGCCAGATTGCCGGCCTGGTAGATGAAGCCGGGCAGCGTCGCCCGCACCGAGCCCGGCGACAATTCGTTGAGATGCACCGGGATGACGCCCCAGGCGCCCTGCACCGCCACCTGCATGATGAAAGCGCCGATCGCCAGCATGAAGGGCGTGGTCGTATAGGCCCAGAGCGGAATTGCCGGCAGGGCGATCACGCAGGCGAGCGTGATGGCGTTGATGCGGCCGATCCTTTCCGACAGCGCGCCGAAGGCCAGGCCGCCGACGATGGCGCCGATATTGGCGACGATGGTGATCCAGCTCACCGTGTGCGTGTCGAAGCCGTGCTGCTTCTTCAGGAAGGTCGGATAGAGGTCCTGCGTGCCATGGCTGAAGAAGTTGAAGAACATCATCAGCACCACGGCATAGAGCGCGATGCCCCAGTGCTTCCGCAGCGTTTCGAGGAGGCCTGGCCGCGTCTGGGTACGGCCTTCGACGAAGGCCGGCGATTCCGGCACATGCGAGCGGATGAACAGCACGACCAGGGCCGGCACGAAGCTCAGGAGGAACATGGCGCGCCAGCCGAAGGTGAAGTCGCCGATCTTCTGCCCGTAGAGCAGGCCATAGACCACCGCGGCCAGCAGATAGCCGGTCGGATAGCCGCATTGCAGGATGCCCGAGACCGTGCCGCGTGCGCTCGGCGGGATGGATTCCATGGCAAGCGAGCTGCCCAGGCCCCATTCGCCGCCCATGGCGATGCCGAACAGCGCGCGCAGCGCGAGGAATACGCCGAGGTTGGGCGAGAAGGCGGCTAAAGCGCCGATCACCGAATAGCTGACGATGTTGAGCATCAGCATGGGCTTGCGGCCGTATTTGTCGGCAAGCATGCCGAAGAAGAACGCGCCGATGAAGCGCGTCGCCAATGTCAGGAACAGTGCTTTGGAGACCGCCGGCACGTCGGTCTGGAACTCAGCGGCAATATCGGTGAGCAGGAATGTCAGCAGGAAGAAATCAAAAGCGTCGAGCGTCCAGCCGAGAAACGATGCGACTACGGTTTTCTTCTGCTCAGCGGTGAGGTCCAAGGCGGTGCTCCTTTTGCATTCCCCAAAAGGAGCGATATGTTCCACGGCGGGCAAAAGAGAACGGGACAGCAGCCGGTTTTAAGCCGGCGAGCGGTCACATTTGCGTCACCTCGAGATCGATGACCATCAGCCCCTCGGTGCCGCCTTCGAGGGCGGCGACAAGGCGCGCGCCGGCGCGCTGATGCGCCTCGTGCACCAGATAGGCGTCGCGGGCGGCGGCATCGCGGAAGTCGATGGTGAAGCCGTGGCCGAAGCCGCGCGCAAAGGGTTCAGGACTGACATTGGCGCTGAACTCTACCTTGCCCATGCCGTCGATGACGGCGCGCAAGGCTTCGAGGTCGGCATGGATCGCCGCGCGCTCGGTTTCAGGAACGTCGTCGCGAAAGCGGACAAAGACGCAATGCCGGATCATCATTCTTGCCTCATGCCGCCTGGTTGCCCTTGAACACGGCTGGCGGCAGCGGCTCGCGGCCGAGGATGAGGTCGGCGCCCTTTTCACCGACCATGATGGTCGGCGCATTGGTGTTGGAGGAGGGAACGCGCGGCATGACCGAGGCGTCGCAGACGCGTAAGGCGTCGATGCCGCGCAGCCTCAGATCCGGCGTCACCACGGCCATCGCATCATGGCCCATGCGGCAGGTGCCGACCGGGTGGTGGTCTGTCTTGGACGTGCGGCAGGCATAGTCGAAAAGGTCGGCGTCGCTCTGCAGGTTTGGACCCGGAAGCACCTCGCGCAACACATAGGGCTGCAGCGCCTTCTGGCGCATGATCTCGCGCGCCAGCCGCAGGCCCTTGATCGACATGTCGCGATCATAGGGATCGGACCAGTAGTTCGGATCGATCAGCGGATGGTCGGCCGGGTCGGCGCTCTTCAACCGCACGGTGCCTCGCGAGCGAGGACGCAGGAAGGCGGAGTTGAGTGTCACCCCGGGGTTCTTCAGCTTCTCGACGCCGGCCTCGATGCCGGAGCCGAGACCGAGATGGAACTGGATGTCGGGCGAGGCGGCCGTCGGGTCGGCGTACCAGAAGCCGCCGGTCTCGAAAAGGCTCGAGGCCACGGGACCCTTCTTGAGCAGGAGATACTGCAGCCCGGCCCATAGCGTGCGGTGCAGCTTGGCGTAGTTGTCGTAGGTGTGGTCGCCGGTGCATTCGGCGATCACGAACAGGTCGAGATGGTCCTGCATGTTGGAGCCGACGCCGGGCAGGTCATGCACCGGCGTGACCCCAACCGACTTCAGATGGTCGGCCGGGCCGATGCCCGACTGCATGAGGAGCTTGGGCGAGCCGATGGCGCCCGACGAGACGATCACCTCGCGGTCGGCGCGCAGGATCGTCTTCTCGCCGCCCGGCTTGTCGACGATCTCGACGCCGACGGCGCGGCCTTTCTCTACGACGACGCGGGTGACGAGCACGTCGGTCCTGACGGTCAGATTCTTGCGGGCGCCGATCGGCTTCAGATAGGCGACGGAAGCGGATGAGCGC
>NZ_RZTO01001469.1:0-553 GCF_003997225.1 Mesorhizobium sp. M2C.T.Ca.TU.002.02.1.1 | reverse complement strand
GGTGCAATTGCTGCACGGGCATCAGCGGCAGCTCGGCGAGCAGGACCTTTCCCAGGAAATCGCACCGCGCGTCGTCTGGCGCGCATTCCGACAGTTCGATGATCACCTCGCGCAGCAGCGGCGAGATCGAAAGCGTGCAGCACCGATCCGGCAGGTCGGCGGCGCCCGGCTCGATATAGACGAAGAAAATCCGCGCATTCGCCGTCGCGATGTTGCTGTGTTCCATGCGGCTCGGCACCCACACCCCGCAATGCGGCGGCACCATCCAAAGCTCGTTCGGAACGCGGCAGGTGACGGCGCCGCCGAGCGCGAAGACAAGCTGCCCCTTGCGATGCCAATGCTCGCGCACCTCGGCCCTGGTCTCGGTGACGTCGACGCCAATTGCGATCGCCGGCGCGGCCACTTGATCGACATCGAAATCCAGCCAGGGCCAGCGGAGTGGCTGTCTCATGCTTGACGCCTTTTAGTGACCATTTGGCTTTATCTCTAAATTTTTCAGACCCAAAAGTCGATAGGTTAAGCCTTTCCGTCGCAGCCGATCGCGTCTCCCAGG
>NZ_RZTO01001468.1:0-564 GCF_003997225.1 Mesorhizobium sp. M2C.T.Ca.TU.002.02.1.1 | reverse complement strand
ACAAGCAGCAGTCCGGGCAGCCCGCCGCGCCCGAGACGAAGATCGCGGATGGCTCCGTCGCGACCACCGGCAGCATCGCCGAGGAGGTCGTGCTGCCCGCCAAGGTCAACATTCCGGTGATGCTGACGGCGAAGAACTGAGAGCTTTCTCGGCCGTTTGCTCAGCTCTTTGGTTTTGGCGCAATTCCAGACGGAGAGGCTGCGGCGAAGTCGCCGAGCCTAAACGCTCCGCACTTTTCCTGGAATTGCTCTTTGTTTGGTTTGTCGCAATTCCGGACGGAAAACCGCTACGCACTTTTCCTGGAATTGCTCTCCGCCGCGGGCCCGTCCGACCTCTCGACGCCCGCGGCGTCTTTCTTTTTCCGTGACGTGGCGGTGCCGGGCCACTATATGCGGTGCGATGACTCCGTCGATCCAGACGATCCGCGACGACTTTTCCCTGCTCGACGAGTGGGAGGACCGCTATCGCTACGTGATCGAGCTCGGCGAAGGCCTGCCGCCTTTTCCCGAGGCGGAACGCACGGCCGCGAACAAGGTGCCCGGCTGCGTGAGCCAGGTGTGGCTG
>NZ_RZTO01001467.1:0-573 GCF_003997225.1 Mesorhizobium sp. M2C.T.Ca.TU.002.02.1.1 | reverse complement strand
CAGCGCAGCCATATCCATGGCACGAAAACGTCCTGAGACCGGGATGCGGACGAGGTTATCCTCGCCGATGCCGGAGACCCAGATGGCGCGATCGATCGAGGTGTGGACTTGGTCGGAGGCATAGACGCGCAGCTTGCTTTGCCCGGCCAGCCCTTTTTTGTTGCCCTGCCAGTCGAGCGCCCGCTCGCGCATGGTCAGCACCGCCGCAAGCGTTGCCGACGAGGCCGAATCCTGGATGACGCCGGAAAAGCCTTCGGGCAGGCCGAGCGCCTGGCGCATCCAGTCGACGATGCGCGTCTCGAGTTCTGTCGCCGCCGGCGAGGTCTGCCACAGCATGCATTGTGCGGCCATCGCCGAGACCAGATATTCCGCCACGACCGAAACCGGCGCCGCATTGGCCGGAAAATAGGCGAAGAAGCGCGGATGCTGCCAATGCGTCATGCACGGAACGATCTTTTCTTCGAAATCCGCGAAGATCTTTTCCATCGACTCCGGCGATTCGGGTGGCGAGGCCTCGATGCTTCTCAAAATCTCGCCCGGCGCGATTGCCGGCCGGACCGGGCGGTCGCGCAG
>NZ_RZTO01001466.1:0-574 GCF_003997225.1 Mesorhizobium sp. M2C.T.Ca.TU.002.02.1.1 | reverse complement strand
TCATCGGTGATGGTGAAGGTGACCGCCTCATTGTCCCAGCTCCAGCTGACGGTGACGGACTTGCGGGCGAAATCGACGGCGTTCTCGACCAGATTGCCGAGCCCGTAGATGACGCCGGGGCTGCGCCGCCCGACCGGCTCGGGGCCGATACGCTCGCCGGGCCGCAGCCGGATCGAGATGCCGAAATCGCGATGCGGCGCCGTCACCTCCTCGACCAGCGAGGTGAGCGGCATGCGCGACAGATGCGCTTCGCCTTCCGAGGAAAGGCTGGTCAGCCGCTTCAGGATCTCGCGGCAACGCTCGCTTTGCGAGCGCAGCAGCTTGACGTCCTCGCCATATTTCGGATCCTTGCCGAGCGCCTTTTCCATCTCCTTCGCGACGACGGTGATGGTGGCCAGCGGGGTGCCGAGCTCATGCGCGGCCGCCGCCGCCAGCCCGTCCAGCGCCGACAGATGCTGCTCGCGCTGCAGCACCAGCTCGGTGGCGGCCAAAGCGTTGGCGAGCAGGCGCGCTTCCGCGGCGACACGGAAGGCATAGATGGCGGTGAAGGCGATCGAGGCGAAGACCGCCATCC
>NZ_RZTO01001465.1:0-574 GCF_003997225.1 Mesorhizobium sp. M2C.T.Ca.TU.002.02.1.1 | reverse complement strand
TCTGGTGGTAGGTGGCGGCGCTCGCCAACGCCGTCGCGCGGGCGGCGCTGAGCTGCGCCACGGCCGTGGCGCGCGAGGCATCGGCCTGGGCGACGTCGGTGCGGGTGCCCTCGCCGACCTCGAAGCGTGAGCGGGCGGCGCGCGCCTGCTCGGTCAGGAACTGCAGGTTCTGCTCGGTCAACACCGCGATCTGGCGGTCGCGAATCACGTCCATATAGGCGCTCGCCGCGTTGAACAGGATGTTCTCTTCGGTGTTGCGCAGGCTTTCGACCGAAGCCTTCACCTGCGATTCGGCGGCGGCGACGTTGTTCTTGGTCTGAAAGCCATCGAACAGCGTCTGGTTGATCTGCACGCCGAAGCTGCCCGTGGTGATGTTCTGCGTGGCGCCCTGCGCATGGGTGCTGGTGTAGTCGATGCTGCTCGAACCGGTGACGGTCGGGCGCCAGCCCGACTTCGCGATGGCAACGCCCTCATCGGTGACGCGCACGCCGGCGCGGGCCGCGTTGAGCTGCGAATTGTATTGGTAGGCTTTGGCGAGGGCGCCCGTGATGGTCTCGGCGGAGGCGGCCAGCGG
>NZ_RZTO01001464.1:0-575 GCF_003997225.1 Mesorhizobium sp. M2C.T.Ca.TU.002.02.1.1 | reverse complement strand
GGCATGCACCCCGCCTCACGTGAGGGCTTTGCAGCGGGAAACACGGATACGAAGCTGCCTGCCGCCGACAAGCCGGTCGGATGGGCTGCGGAGCGGGCATTTGCCATGCGCGTGAAGATCATCGGATCGGCGGCGGGAGGTGGCTTTCCGCAATGGAACTGCAATTACCGCCTGAGCCGCGCGGCTCGCGCCGGCATGCCCGGCGTGCATTCGCGTACCCAATCGTCCATCGCCGCCTCGGCGGACGGGAAAGGCTGGGTTCTCTTCAACGCATCGCCCGACATCCGTCAGCAGATCGGGCAAGCGCCAGAGCTGCAGCCCGCGGCGGACGCACCGCTACGCTCGACGCCTATCCGCGCGGTGGTGCTGACCAATGCCGACGTGGACCATGTCGCGGGCCTGCTCAGCCTTCGTGAGCGACAGCCTTTCGCGATCTATGCGAGCGCGCAGGTGCTGGCGACGCTTGAGGCCAATTCGATCTTCAATGTTCTCGATCCGTCGATCGTGCCTCGGCGTCTCTTGGCGCCAACGGAGGAAGTGGCGATCCGCGGCGCGGACGGCCACCCGACCGGCGT
>NZ_RZTO01001463.1:0-582 GCF_003997225.1 Mesorhizobium sp. M2C.T.Ca.TU.002.02.1.1 | reverse complement strand
CATCACATCGGTCAGGCTGGCGCGTTCCTTCTCGCGCCGTTCTTCCCGCTCATCGCGCACCGGCATCGGCACGCCGGCCATTTCGGCGATCTTCTCGACCGCCTCGGGAAAACTCATGCCGTCGAGTTCGGTGAGGAACTTGAAGTGATCGCCCGACACCGAACAGCCGAAGCAATGATAGCGGCCCTTCTTGTCCTCGCAATGGAAGGACGGGCTTTTCTCGCCGTGGAACGGGCAGCAGGCCCAATAGTCGCCGCGCGGCGCATTGGTCTTTTTCCTGTCCCACGCGACGCGCTGGCCGATCACCGATGAAATCGGCACACGGTCGCGTATCTCGTCGAGGAAGGCGGGCGGAAAGCGCATCGGGGAAACTCGTTTGCCCTCCATATAATCAGGCCGCCCGGGCACGGCCACTCTGACCAACCCATCGTACCCGCTTTTCACAGACGAAAAAGGCGGCCAAGCGGCCGCCTTCCTTCTGCATTCCGGATTGTCGCGAAATTAGTGCGCGGCGATCGCGCCGAAGATGATGCCGGAAAGGATGCTGACCAGCACGTAGTCGTTGCCGACGCGGATCCACTC
>NZ_RZTO01001462.1:0-582 GCF_003997225.1 Mesorhizobium sp. M2C.T.Ca.TU.002.02.1.1 | reverse complement strand
GGATCGCGCCCGGGAAAATAAGCCTACTCCACCCCGATGCCGCGCAGGAAAGCGGCGCGCAGCGCCATGTCGCTGGCTGCCGGCTGCGTCGGACGTGATGGCTTGGACACCGGTGCGGGGCGCTGCGGCGGAGCAGGGGGAGCGGCCACCTGCGCCGGGACCTCCCATGGGCGGGCAGCCTTCGGCTTCTCGGCGGGCCGCTCTTCGCGACCGGCCGCACCGGCGCTGGTGCTGGATGCAGGCGTCTCGGCCGGTCCGAAGCCGAAATCGTCGAAAGCGGACGGTCTCGACGCCGGCTCGGGCGTATCGCTGCGCGAAGGCATGTCGCCGAAGCCGAACGGGTCTGGCCGGCCCGCGGCGTGCTCTTCGTTCGAGGCCGGCGTCGCCACCGGATCGAGGCTGAACGGGTCGTCAAACGCAGGCGAGCTGCGCTGGTTGGAAGAGCGATCGTAGGCTCCGGGCGCAGGCTGCTCGAAAGGATCGGGCAGCCCGGCCGGGCGTGGCCGCTGCGGATCCTCCTCGACCTTGGCCGAGAAGAAGTCGTCGCCGCCGATGCTGGGCGGCGTGCGCGATTGCGGCGGC
>NZ_RZTO01001461.1:0-585 GCF_003997225.1 Mesorhizobium sp. M2C.T.Ca.TU.002.02.1.1 | reverse complement strand
GAAGCAGACGCCGCATTCCTTCGCGCCCCCCTCTGCCCTGCCGGGCATCTCCCCCACAAGGGGGGAGATCGCTATCAAGCCAGCGTCCGCTCCACGATATCGCGCAGATCCGCCGACAGGTTCTCGGCCTTTGCCATATCGAGCAGCGCTTGCTTGGCCTTGGCTTGCCGCCCTGGCTCCAGCGAGCGCCAGGATCTGAGCGCGGTGGCCAGACGCGCCGCCACTTGCGGGTTGCGCTTCTCGACCTCCAGCACCGTCTCGGCGAACAGGCGATAGCCTTCGCCGTCGGGGCGGTGGAAGCCGGTCTGGTTGGCGCTGGAGAAGGTGCCGATCAGCGAACGCACCCGGTTCGGGTTGGCGATCGAGAAGGCCGGATGCCGCATCAACTCGCGCACCTTGTCGACGGTCCTCGAGCCGGGCACGCCGGCCTGGATCTGGAACCATTTGTCGAGCACCAGCGCGTCGCCGCGATAGCGCGCTTCGAAGGCCGCCAGCGCCTCTTCGGCCTCGGCCGTGCCCGAATGACGATGCGCCAGCACGGCCAGCGCCGCGGCGCGGTCTGTCATGTTGGTGGCGGCGTTGAAG
>NZ_RZTO01001460.1:0-585 GCF_003997225.1 Mesorhizobium sp. M2C.T.Ca.TU.002.02.1.1 | reverse complement strand
TTGGTCCAACGTTACCATCTCGAGCGCGGTCTGTTCGGGGGCGGGTCGCTTCAACATGACCCAGTGAATCAAAAACCCCCGGCTAACGCCAGGGGTTTGTCAGCAGTCTGAACCCGGGCCGATGGCCCGGGTTCTTAATGGCAAAGAAGGTGATGTCAGGCGGCCTTTTCCAGGGCCGGCTGCCATTTCCCGAGCGCCGCCAGATGGTTCATGTGGGCGCGGTGGGTGAAGGCGGCCTGGCCCGCGGCGACGTTCGAGGCCTTGCCGCTCCACGCCTTCTGCGGCGCGGCCTGCAGCGCGCGGCCATAGGAGAAGGTGAGCTTCCACGGATGCGGACCGATGGCGTTGATGGCGTTGAGGTTGGCGGTCGCCTCCTCGTCCTCCTGGCCGCCGGAGAGGAACGCGATTCCCGGCACCGCTGCCGGCACCACTTCGCGGAACAGTTTTATCGTCTTCTCGGCGATTTCCTCGGGACTGTCGGTCTTGCCGGATTTCTTGCCGGAGATGACCATGTTGGGCTTCAGGATCGAGCCTTCCAGGACGACGCGCGCCGCGTAAAGCTCGTTATAGAGCTTAAGCAAGGTC
>NZ_RZTO01000145.1:0-10158 GCF_003997225.1 Mesorhizobium sp. M2C.T.Ca.TU.002.02.1.1 | reverse complement strand
GGATGGAGAAACCAATGCCGATCGAGCCGCCCGACGGCGAGATGATCGCCGTGTTGATGCCGATGACCTCGCCTTCGGCGTTGAACAGCGGACCGCCGGAATTACCGCGGTTGATGGCGGCGTCGGTCTGGATGAAGTCGTCATAAGGACCGGAATTGATGTCGCGGTTGCGCGCCGAGACGATGCCGACCGTCACCGTGCCGCCGAGGCCGAACGGGTTGCCGATCGCCATCACCCAGTCGCCGACGCGCATCTTGGTGGAATCGCCGAATTTCACCGCTGTCAACTTGTGGCCCTTGGGGTCGACCTTCAGCACCGCGACATCGGTCTTGGTATCGGTGCCGACAAGCGTCGCCTTCAGCGTGACGCCGTCGGAGAAATTCACCTCGATATCGTCGGCGTCGGCGATGACGTGGTTGTTGGTCACCACGATGCCCTGCTCTGCGTCGACGACGAAGCCCGAGCCGAGCGACTGCACTTTCTGCGCGCCGCCGCCCTTGTCGCCGCCACGGTTCTTGAAGAAATCGTCGAAGAAATCCTGGAACGGCGAGCCCTCGGGCAGCTGCGGCATCGGCACCGCGCCCGGTCCTTCCGTGCCTTTCACCGTCTGCGAGGTCGAGATGTTGACCACCGCGCCGAGCAGGCGCTCGGCGAGATCGGCGACCGAGGGCGGCCCGTCGGCGGCGATCGTCGGCGTAACGAAGGAGGGAACGGCAACAATGCCGACCGCGAATGCCGTGGCGCCGGCGAAGACCATGCGCCGCGCCGCGCGCAATAGGGTGTCGGATATCATCATGGCCTCCCGGTGGTTCTGAAAAGGAAAAGCGCATCCGCAAAGGCGCCCGTCTTGCTCATGTTGGCAAGAAATAAGGCACGTTTGCGGCTATAGCTATCGGCCAAGGATAAATCGTCAATCGCTTCGGCACCAAGGAATTTTCATTCGAGGCAATTCCGGGAAAAGCGCTTAGCGGTTTTCCATCCGGAATTGCGTAAAACAAACAGCTAGCCGCGGACCAGCCAGACGATACCGACGCCTATGGCGATCGCCGCCAGCCCGCCGATCCGCAGCATATTTTCCGGCATCGACAGCACCTCGGCGGCGAGTTTCCGGGCCAGAGCCGGAAACCCTCCGTAGACCAGCCCTTCGATCACCAGGACCAGGCCGATTGCCGCCAGAAAATCCTGCACCGCCCGCTACTGGGCGGTGCCGGGTTGCGTCGCAGGCGCGGCCGGTGGAGCGGAAGGCGCCGGTCCGGGCTTGCTGTCCGGATCCCGGAAATAGCGGAAGAACTCGGATTCGGGCGAGAGCACCATCGTCGTTCCGGTGTTGTCCAGCGCCGTGCCGTAGGCGTTCATCGAGCGATAGAAATCGAAGAAGGCCGGATCGCGCTTATAGGCGTCCGCGAAGGTCGCGCTGCGCTGCGCCTCGCCCTCGCCGCGCAGGATCTCCGATTCCTTCTGCGCCTCGGCGACGATCTCGACGACCTCGCGGTCGGCCCGCGCCCTGATGCGCTGCGCCGCCTCGTTGCCGCGGGCCCTCAGACGCTCGGCCTCCGCCAGGCGCTCGGCCTTCATGCGGTCATAGGTCTGCTGCGAGACCTCCGCCGTCAGATCGGTCCGGCGGATGCGCACATCCTCGATGTCGAGGCCGAGCGAGGTCGCGTCCGGGCGCAACTGATCACGCACCTCGCGCATCATGTTGCCGCGCTCTTCCGAAAGAGCGGCCTCGAAGTCGCGCAGGCCGTAGACACGGCGCAGCGCCGCATCGAGACGCGTCTTCAGACGAGCCTCCGCCAATTCCACCTGGCCGGACACTGCCGCGCGGAAGGTGCGCGGATCCGAGATGCGATAGGCGATGAAGGCATCGACCTCGTAGAACTTGCCGCCCGAGACCTGGACGCGGATGTTGTCGAGGTCGAAGCGCATAACCCGCTTCTCGACCATCTGCACGCTGTCGGCATCGAAGAAGGCGAACGGCGCCTTGAAGTAGATGCCGGGCTCGTTCTTGACGTCGATGATCTCGCCGAACCTCAGCACGATCGCCTGCTGGCCGGCATTGACCACGAATACCGAGGAATAGAGCAAAAACAGAAGGACGGCCGCGATGACGGCGATGATGGGAAGACGGTTGGCCATCACTGGTTACCTCCCGTCACGCCCATCGGGCCCGGCGCCGGTTGCGCTTTCGGCTGCAATGCCGGCAGCGGCAGGTAAGGCAGCACGCCCTGACCGTTGCCCTGCTCGACGACGACCTTGTTCGAGTCCTTCAGGATCCTCTCCATGGTTTCGAGATAGAGGCGCTTGCGCGTCACGTCGGGCGCCTTGGCGTATTCGTTATAGACGGAGATGAAGCGCTGCGCCTCGCCTTCCGCCTCCTGAACGACCCGGTTCTTGTAGGCGGCCGCATCTTCGCGGATCTGCGCCGCTTCGCCGCGCGCCTGCCCGAGCTTCTGGTTGGAATACTGATTGGCCTGCTCGACGAACTTGTCCTCGTCCTGCTCGGCGCGCTGCACCTCGTCGAACGCATCGGCCACCTCGCGCGGCGGTGCTGCGTCCTCGATCGAGACCGCGTTGACCTGGAGGCCGGTCTTGTAACCGTCGAGCGTGCCCTGGATGATCTCGCGCACCGCCGTTGCGATGCCCTGGCGATCGTCGCGGAAGATGTCCTGCGCCGGACGCCGGCCGACGACTTCGCGCATGGCGCTCTCGGCCACCTGGGTCAGCATGCCGTCGGGATCGGAGACGTCGAACAGATAGGCCCTAGGATCGGAGACCTGGTAGGCCACCGAGAACTGCACGTTGACGATGTTCTGGTCGCCGGACAGCATCAGCCCGGAGCCGCTGGCCGCGCCGCCGCCGATGCTGACGAGTTGTTCGGAGATCTTGGCGGTTTCAACCGTTTCGATCGGCCACCAGTGGAAATGCAGGCCAGGCTGCGAGAGCTCGGTCTTCGGCTGGCCGAAGCGCAGTTCGACGGCAACCTCGTCTGGCTGCACGGTATAGATCGCCTTGAAGGCCCATAACACGACGAGGGCCAGCGCGATCAGCCCGAGCACGGCCGGGCTGGCGCCGCCGCCTCCCGGAAGCGCGCGCCGCAGCCTGTCCTGGCCGCGGCGGATGATGTCCTCGAGATCGGGAGGCGAACCCTGCGGGCCGCTTGGCCCCTTTGGTCCCTGCCCCCAGGGCCCCTGATTGCCGCCGCCGCCCCACGGGCCGCCGCCACCGCTCTTGTCGTTCCAGGGCATGAATGTCCTTTCGCTTCGGTTCCCTCAAGGCCTTGCGGCGCAATCCTAACGTAGTTCTTCTATAGGGACGCCTTGGCACGCTTTCAACGCGATGTGCCATCGCCATCGTCCGATTTGGGCCGGTAGCGACCGTTTGTCGTCGTCAACGGCCGTCGCGACGGCGTTCGTAGACGGTGTAGCGCGTCGCGTGGCTGTCCTTCTCGCCGGCGGGAAAGTCCTTGGCGCTGACGACTCGCCAGGTGCCGGGATCGATCGGCGGGAAATGCGCATCGCCATCGACGCTGGCCAGCACATGGGTCACGTGCAGCCGGTCGGCAAGCGGCAAGGCCTGGGCATAGATCTCGCCGCCACCGACTTTGATCTGGCGCAAGCGCCCGCGCCCTGGCCGAATTTCTCAAGGTCTGCGGCCGGATGAAGGCCAGATTCCAATTGCTACACAGACAACCGCCGCACCGTTGGTCGCGGTCCAACCTGGCGCAGGCATGTTGCAGTGGCCAGATCACCTTAGACGCTACCACAGCCGCCTGCGCCACGACCCGACCCGGGTCCCTCCCGAACTTCTCATAGCGAAATTAGCATCCGCTACTGCAGCGTCTCGCCTTTGACCAGGCGCAGGCGCCCTACGTATCAGTCGAGCTTAAGTCTCTTCGACCCTATGGCCTTAAGACACTGGGCGAAGAACACGGCACTGAAGCGTCCGCGGGACAGCTTGTTGCTGATGTTCGCCTCCTTCTCCTCGACCCCGATGGCGGCCAGCTTTTCGACAAGATCCGCATAGCTCAAGCCCTGAAGCTTCAGCTCGGACTTCAGAACTCCGCTCACCAGCCGCTCCCAGTCGGTTTCGGTCATCCGAACATTCCCCACCAAAAAAATCTCCCGCGGCCCATTGCGCTCGCCTTTCCGATAGCTATGTATCACATACAGTAGATTTCTACTGATACAGGTGCATTAGAAATGACTAATCACGAATAGGAACTCACTTCATGACTATCGACCAGACAACGGCAAATGTGCTGACCGACCTCCTGCGCGAACTCTCCTCGGAACTGGACCTTCACTACGAGGACGAAGACTTCCACGCCCTTAAGCCGACTATCAAAACGCTACGACGAGCCGGCATCCTGATGATGGACGCAGGCCACGAGGTCCCTGAAGTCTACCACCATGTGATGGGGCGCTTCGAACGAGCGACTCGCTCCTAAGATAGCGATCCGACAGCGGAATTTCACGGCGTCCAGCCATCTTCCTCCACAGGACTTTCAAACATGAGCGAACCATTCGATCCCATTATCTCGAGCTCCAAGTACCTGGCCGTGGCGCGTGAGCGCCACCGGGCCGGAACAATCAGGCTGAGAGAGGAATTGGCTTGGATGCTCGACGATGAGGCCTACGACTGCGGCCTCAACAGGGAGCACGTTTATGTCCTGACCAACCCCCTCAACTGGAGCGCTGCCGTACGCAACGCGAACAGGAAAGCCAGGGTCTTCCTGGACGCCCGAATTAATCAGAGGGGCAACGCGGAGATCGGATGGACCCGAGGCGACCACGAGATCCTCTATGACGAGGACTTCCTTGCCGGATATGCGGAAGCTGCCCAGAGACACGACGCCGTTCCATGGCGGAGCCTTGGGGAGCTAATGTGGTGGAAGGGCTACGAGATGATGGCCAGCCATGCCATCCTCCGGCAGTCGCCGTCAGCTACGGCCCTGCTCTACGCACACGCCGCCAGGCTCAATGATCTTGCAACCTATCTCGCCCGGCACGTGACACTGGTCGGGGCGGTGACGATCAACTTCACCTATGACGAGGGGCACCTCTCCTCGGTCGACTTCGTCCCGACCATTCCTCCTGAGCGCATGCAGGAGATCACCCGGGAGCGCCGCCGCCGAACAGGGGAAAGGATGCGGGAGGCCGTCGAGCGTCTCGTGCCGAAGGAGAATGATCCCGAATGATCGCCCCGCTCTGCGCGCCATCCTCGCTTCTTCCCTCCGGTCCTCTGATCCTGCTCGCCCACGTCGCCATCGCGCTCGCCTGTGGACAAACGCACTCCAGACGTCTGCAAGGGCGTCTGGAGCCCACGGGTCTGCTCCGGCAAAAAAGGTCGCCTCCGGCCAGGTTGTCCGTCTTCAGGCGCGAGGAGCGGAAGGAGGGCTTGGCCATTTTCGAGCGGCATTTCCGCTCTTCAGCTTCGGCGTTGCCTAGGGCGTTTTCGAACTGGGTCAGCGCCCGGATCTATCGATCGCCGGCGCGCCTCGGGCTGGAGGTGGAAGGAGTACACCCTTTTTCCGGAGAAAGCTGGGGTTGGCGGCGGGAATAGACCCGTTCGGGTGCCGTATAAAATTTTGCTTTTTCAAGTAATAGTACTTGGGTGCCGACACGAACGACCACAAAATCCTCTCACCCTATAGTACCGCATAGATCGACCGTTGGCCCACCACCGCCACCACCTTAGATGCGCCCAACAAACGCACTTGAGCACCAGGCGATCTGAATGGCGACCGACACGATACATTACCCTCCAAGGGGACTCTCTAGACATGAAGCTGCACGTTATGTTGGCGTTGGCTCGACCCTCTTCGACGAGATGGTGGCTGACGGCCGCATGCCCGCACCTAAGCACGTCAATAGCCGCACCATCTGGGATCGTGTCGCGCTCGACGTCGCGTTCACTTCCCTGCCCGACAAGAACAGTGATCTGCAGGCCCTCCTTGAACGGAGTAGCCGAATGGCAAAGAGGAACTCGTAAGGCACATCGAAGCTCCTTCAAACCCTTCCAGCGGCCGAAACACAGCGGCAGTTACCTAAGGAAAATCTAATGGGCAGGCCTTTCAAGAGCGACCGCTATCCCGGCGTCTCCTCGCGGGTCAAGAACGGCAAGGTGATCTACCGGTACCGCGCCAAGGGCATGCCCGAAGTCCGGTTGCCGGGAAAGCCAGGAGATCCCGAGTTCGAGGCCGAGTACGAGAAGGCGACCCAAGGCCAAGGGAGCAAGGCCGCAATCATCGACCTGCCGGGTCGAGCGTTGCCAAAAACCTTCGGCCACGCCGCCCGGCGCTTAGAGAACACCATGGAGTGGCTGGATTTCGACACGGCTACCCAGCAGAAGAACGCACGACTTATCGAACGCTTCCTGAACTTGAAGGTCGATCCGAACTACCCGTTATGCTGGCGCGATACGCCTGTAGAGCACCTGGACGCGGATCGGCTTCGCTCGATCATTGAAGGCCTATTCGCAACGAACCGGACCGTCGCCAAACATATGCTGGTGGCGATTAAGAAGCTGCTGTGGGTCGCCACCGAAGTTGAGAAATGGATCAAGCCGCAGAACGATCCATCGCTATCCATTCGGGTGCGCGTCCCCAAATCTACTCGTAATCCGGCGTGGCCCATCGCAGTCCGAGAGAAGTTCGAGGCACATCATGCGATCGGCACCCCGGCACGCACCTGCTACGCGTTGGGCTTCTGGCTCGGTAACCGACGCGGCGACATCGCCGCCCTGGAGTGGGATGACCTTGTGACCGAGGAGATCGAGCTCTTTGACGGCTCGTTGGAGCTGATCGAAGCCTTCTATTTCCGCCAGAAGAAGAACCGCAACCGACATGGCGGACGAGAAATGTTCATTCCAATCGTCGACAAGCTGGCGACAGCGCTGGAGCCGCTCGACCGCTCGCAAGGCGGCACCGTTTTAAAGAACGGCTACAAGAGGTCGTTCTCGGAGAAGAGCCTCACCGGCATGATGCAGCACTGGACGCGCCAGGCAGGAATACCCGACGGCTACACCCTCCACGGCTTGCGCCGAACCTTCGGGACATATCTTGCCGAATGCAATATCCAGGCGCGCGCCATCATGGAGGCGATGGGCCACTCTTCGATGACGGTGACCGATGATTACGTCCGTGAGGCAAACAAGAAGCGGATCGCGGTCGACATCGCTCGTGCCGTGAACGAACGCGAGGCCAAACGCGATGCGATGAAGAGACGAGCGGTGATCCGGGTCGTCAAATAGGGAGATGTTCGATCCTAAGAGGCAATTTGCGGCGCGGGTGCGCTATTCCTCTTCCGGACCGTCTGGCTCGTCGAAAACGTTGGCATCGATATGAACGGACAGAGTGGCCGGGTCCAGTCCGTCAATCTTGTCGACGATGTGTGGTGGTCCGTCAGGCTGGACCGTGACAATGTAGCTGTAGAGCAGGCCATCATCACTGGAGTTGTCCGTGATATCCCAATCCAGTTCGGCTAGTTCTTCGACCGTGATGCCTAACGCGAACGCAACTCTCTCATCAGCTTCGTTGTCATTCATTACTGTGCGACCTCCTGCGTTGGGCAGCGAATCGTCGAAGTGTTACCCGTATTATAGGACCTGCGGCGCGCCAGAGGGTGGTTTTCGTCAACGGTACAGCCCCGTGGCAAACTTTGCGCCTGGACGTAAACAAGTGTTACGTTGGCCGACGCTGCGATCTAGATGGTACACCGAGGTTTCGCACCGGGGGGGCGATGAAATTCATTTACGAAGCCGCAAAGATCATTGTTGCGTTTATCATTGGCGCTGCGCTGGTGGCGTTTCTCCAGGTGAACCTGCATCTATTTGGTGGCGGCACATCATCGGACAAAGCGCTCGATCTCAGCTATTCCGACTTGGCGGTTATAAACCTCACCGTCGCGACCGTCGTATTAGGCGGTGTTGCACTAATTGTCGCTGTCGCCGCCGTTTTCGGTTTCCAGGTAATTCGAACGGAATCCGTCTCTAATGCCGAGAATCGCGTAAAGACGGAGCTGCCAGACATGCTTGAGCGGGAACTTGGCCGCATGGAAAAGGATGGCCGGCTTAAACTAGCGATGGAACGCGTTATATATTCCGGCGGCCCAAAAGATGATGACGGCAGTCAGACCGAGCCGGAAGAATGAAAGGATCCCGCACAATGGCGACTCCATCGAAAGAGTGGCAGAAAATCAGAGCCGAGGATCGCGAGATCATAGAAAGGCATTTGACACAGGTGCCAGTAAGGCTGGGCGAGTTGGCAACCGCTTTGGGCATAGATGTAAAAATTTCATCGTTGCCCCTCAACATCTCCGGCCAAATTTCGCGGACGCAGGACGGATATGAGATCAAAATAAATCGTCATGAGAGCCGTCAGCGTCAACGCTTTACGCTTGCCCATGAATTGGCGCACTTCCTCATTCATCGTGACACGATTGACCGACTCGGTGGAACGTTGAAGGATAACGTCCTTTATCGGTCTGGTGCCCCAGAGAATATAGAGTACGAAGCAAACCGATTAGCTGCTCAAATCGTAATGCCAGAGGCAGCACTCCGCCAAGAACAGGCGAAATATGGTAATCAAATTAGTGAGGCTGTAGTTGACTTGTTGGCCGAGCACTTTGGCGTATCGAAGGCTGCGATGGAAATTCGAATGGCCGCCTAACCAAGCGCAATAATGATCGGAAAATTATGGCGGTAGACGTTTCGCAACTAAACTACGTTCCAACGCTTGCGGTTCGAGCAAGCGAAATGAACGGTTTGCAGAGACTGCCAGCGGCTTCAAAAGATCGGCTCCAACCGGTCTTTTTGCTTGCACCATGGCCGAACGCCACAGAGCTGATGCGTGCGATCGACCGGATTCTGGGTGCTTTCCCCGATAGGCCCTTCTTCCTCGATATCGATAAGGATTATCAAGTCACGAACGTCGACGTTTTGGCGCAGCAACAGTGGTTAGACCTACAGGACCCCGCCAACGGCTATTCGAATTGGGTTGGTTTCGTTGACACCGTCCCCAACGCGAGCCCCTGCCTACAGATCGCTGGGCTTTCTCAAAATCAGATATCGGATCAGATCACAGCATTTCAGGAAATGGGACGACCCTTCGCTCTTCGAATTGAGCTGGGTCGTTTCCCTCCGAACCTTCCCGATGCGATCGCGGCGATTAACGCGGTCGGATCCGCAGACTGCGCAATCATGGTTGATGCGGGCTGGCTTGTTGACACCCTGCCAACGCGGCTGAGAATTGCGAATTTGATCACGACTCAGTTGAACGAGATCGACGCACAGATTCCATTCGTGATCTCATACACCACGATCCCGAAGGGATTTGCAGAAGTCGAAGGGGTCGATTTCGCAACTTTCGACAACCGGGAATTTTTGGCCGAACTAATTCAAGTCACCAATAGACAGCGAATTGCCTACGGTGATTGGGGAAGCACAAGACCAAGAGAAAAGGGCATAGCCAGCCGACCGAAGCCCCGGATAGACCTTGCTGTCCGCAACGGATGGTTATCGGCGCGCAACAAACCGGAAGAATGGGATTTTGATGACGCCGCCAGCGAGATCATGAGCAGCGACCAATGGAAGGAAGTTGACGGACTGGGTATCTGGGGAGAATTCATGATCCGGCAGACCGCTATAAATCCGGCACTTGGGATCAACACACCGCAGAAAAACGTAGCATCCCGGGTCAATCTCCACCTTCACATCCAGGCCTTTTACAATGCCGGCGATATCAAGGGCATAAACCTAGATGAGCAGTGGGAGGACTAATTCGTCTCACGCGGCCCATAATGGGCCCACAACGTTTGGGCCGATGTCGATTTTTATCAATAAAATCAAAGGTTATGGTGGGCCCGGAGGGACTCGAACCCCCAACCAAGCGGTTATGAGCCGCCGGCTCTAACCATTGAGCTACAGGCCCCACGCGCGCTGGCTTAGTGTTTTTCTTGTCGTCGCACAAGGCTTTCGAAAGCGCTGGCGCAAAACGCCAAAATCAGCCCATATTCGCGCCGTAGAGCGGCCTGCGCCCATAGGGCGCGAAACAGGTCCGGCCCTTGCGCCGCACTGCCGGGAACGATGCCTTTGCGGGTCGAGGCAGATGCGGCTCAGGGCTGTGGACCGCAGACTTCGAGGAGTTTTCATGACCAGACA
>NZ_RZTO01001459.1:0-590 GCF_003997225.1 Mesorhizobium sp. M2C.T.Ca.TU.002.02.1.1 | reverse complement strand
AAACAAAACCCCGCCGAAATTCGACGGGGTTTGTCAGCAGTCTGAGCGCCGCCCCAAGGGCGGCGCTTTAAGCCTGCGTGTTCCGGCGGCTTACTGCGCCCCCGCGCGCCACGCGTTCGATCTCCTCGCGCACCAGCCTTTCGACCAGCGTCGGCAAATTGTTGTCGAGCCAATCCTGCAGCATCGGCCGCAGCATCTCCTCGGCCATCTCGTCGAAGCTCTTCTTGCCGCGGCTGGCAAAAGCGTCGGAAAGCTCGCCGAAGGCCGCAGCGACCTGCCGGCCCGTATGCTCCGAAAGGATCGCGGGCCGCGCCGGCTGCGCCTCCGGTTCGGATGCCCGGGAGCCGTCGGCTTGCGCGGAAGCGTCCGCCGCCACCCGAACCTCTTCCTTGTTGATCTCGACCTTCTCGATCTCGACCCACGGTGCGGCTTCCGGCGCCCGGGCGGTCGGCTTCGCGGTGACCGTGCTGCCGCCCGCCGCCGCGATTTCCCGCCGCCAATCGGTGACAATGGTATCGGCGGTCTGCGGTGCGTTTGCCGCCGCGGGCTTGCTCGCAACCGGCGACGCGCTCGACTGAGCAGCGCTCCTG
>NZ_RZTO01001458.1:0-592 GCF_003997225.1 Mesorhizobium sp. M2C.T.Ca.TU.002.02.1.1 | reverse complement strand
CTCCGGGCCTATGCCGCAGACGGCGAGAAGGTGCTTTGGGTCGACGGCGATATCTGGCTTGTTTTCTCGCGCGAGCGGCCGAGCTCGCGGCTGCTGGCCGCCGCCAACCACAAGCGCTTCGGCGTCGGCACGTCACGCAACTGGAACACGGTGCGCCGTCTGGCGGAGGTGGTAGGCAGTAGGGTGGCGTCTTCTATTGCCTGATCCCTACTGCCTACTGCCTTGTTTTCAGGCCTTCGCCACCTTCGCACCCGCGCCAAGCGCCATGCTGCGCAGCACGTAATAGACGGCGCCCGCGATCGCCACGCCGAAGAACCAGCCATAGACGCCCCACCAGGACGGCAGCCAGTTTGTGAAGTTGGGCAGGATCGAGGAGAAGATGGCGCCGATGCCGGCGGCGATGAAGGCGTTGACATGCCAGCCGCTCTGGAAGCGGAACTCGCCGTCCTCGCGATAGAGCGCCTCGACGTCGACCTCGCTTTTGCGGATCAGATAGTAGTCGACCATCATCACGCCGAATATCGGTCCCATCGTCGCGCCGATGATGCCGACGAAATGCGCGGCGCTGCCTTCCCACGGAGCGAATGGATAG
>NZ_RZTO01001457.1:0-593 GCF_003997225.1 Mesorhizobium sp. M2C.T.Ca.TU.002.02.1.1 | reverse complement strand
GCCGGTCTTTTTGTTTTTGGCGCGGGGGCCAGCCTGATATCGGCATGGCCTGACTTCGCGTCCGCTCGATCCCCAGCCATCTCCTCTTCAAGCACTTCAAAACCCGCTCCGCGTCGGTGCCATCCGGCATCGCGCCTGTTTCCGTTTGAAAATGGCTTGTCAATGACGGATTCTTATGCAAATTTAAAAACTGTAGTAGGAAATCGACATGAACGAGGGGTTTTATGTGGGATTTCGTCAGCACTAATGATCTGGACGAGACCGAGCAGGCGGTTCTTTCGCAGCTGAAGGTCGACGGGCGGATGTCGAGCGTCGACATCGCCAAGCGCATCGGCGTGACCGAGGCGACGGTGCGGCGCAAGATGGCGCGCGTCCTCGAGGATCCCGATATCTCAATCCAGGCGGTGGTGCGGCCGCTGCGCAGCGATCTCGGCATCGCGGCGATCGTCGGCCTCGACGTCGACCGCGAGCACATCATCAGCGTGGCGCGCAAACTCTCCGAATATTCCTTCGTCGACTCGGTCTACGCCATGACCGGACCCTTCGACATCATCATCCAGCTGACCCTGCCGTCGACGACGGCGCTGCATGAC
>NZ_RZTO01001456.1:0-595 GCF_003997225.1 Mesorhizobium sp. M2C.T.Ca.TU.002.02.1.1 | reverse complement strand
CCGTCTGGCCGCACGACAATGCGCTGGCGGCGGCCGGTTGCCGGACCTATGGCGAGGACGACGCGGCGCTGCGGATTTTCACGGCGATAGCCGAGGCCGCGATGCACTTTCGCCATCACAGGCTGCCCGAAGCGATGGCGGGCTTTCCGCGCGACGATTTCCAGGTGCCGGTGCACTATCCCGTGGCTTGCCACCCGCAGGCCTGGGCGGCTGGAACCGCGCCCTTCCTGCTGACGGTGTGCCTTGGCCTGGAACCCGACGGTTTCGCGAACAAGCTGCGGATCGTGCGGCCGCGAATGCCCGGTTTCGTGAACCGTATCGCGCTTCGCGGATTGCGTGTCGGCAAGGGCAGCGTCGATCTCGAGTTCAGGCGAACGGATGACGGCGCCGAGGTCGATGTCCTGCAGACGAGTGGACAATTGACCGTCGAAGTCGGAGGATGAGGGCTGTCATGGTTCGAGCCATGGCAAAAACATTCCGCCAGCCAGCCGTTCGCAGCGACGCGTTTCGCTTGAATGTCCAGCCGATAGAGCCTATTTAGAATTATTCCAAACTATCGGCCCGCGAAGGGCCTGGAGATACCCATGTTCATCCA
>NZ_RZTO01001455.1:0-595 GCF_003997225.1 Mesorhizobium sp. M2C.T.Ca.TU.002.02.1.1 | reverse complement strand
GACCCAGGAGATGCGGCGGACCTGAGCATCATGGGGTATTTTTGGATCGAGCCGGCTAGTCTACCCTCGTGCCGGCTCCGTCTTCTGTCTATGCGTCGCAGATTTGCGCAAGACCTTATAAAAATCAACCATTTCTTAACCACCGCTCGCGAATCGCTTGGGTTAAGGTAAATTCGTAACCTTGTTCAGACCGCCGCGAATCGGCGCGTTTCCCAAGCATCTCTCCCGAAGTGGCGATTGGTTTCGGGACAAAGACATGCGCAAAGTTGAAATATAAAGCGTATGAGCAAATCCTGAAAGATCGCGGCGCGCTTCAGGCAGCCTTGGCGACGACGCGGTTGCGACCGCCGCTTTTGGCTTCATAGAGCGCAAGGTCGGCGCGCTTCATCAGCGCCGCGACGCTGTCGGTCCCTTTCAGCAGCGAAGACACGCCGACGCTGACCGTGACCTCGATCGTCTTGCCGTCGTTGCCGACAGCAAACGGCGCCTGCGCGATCTCGGCGCGGATGCGTTCGGCCACCTTCTCGGCGACCGGGCCATCGGTATCCGGCATCACCACGACGAACTCCTCGCCGCCGAAGCGGCAGGCGAGATC
>NZ_RZTO01001454.1:0-545 GCF_003997225.1 Mesorhizobium sp. M2C.T.Ca.TU.002.02.1.1 | reverse complement strand
TCCCTATACGGGGAGAAGATGCCGGCAGGCAGATGAGGGGCAGCGCTAACGGTTCAAGTCGATCGCGCCCAGACCCTAGCCCACAAATTGCCGCGCCAAAATCAGAACGGCCGCGCCCGCCAAAAACATCGCCATCAACCCACCGCGCAGCGAAACCACGGCGGTGACCACCAGTGCGGCCCATTCCGCCGGGCCGGCGTTCAACAGCTCGGGCGCTACCAGCGTCGTCAGCACCGCCGCCGGCACGGCATTGAGGCCGGCCTCGACGCGGGGATGGATGGTATCGAAGCGCGATATCACCAGGTGCCCGCCGATGCGCGTCAGATAGGTCGCGATTGCGCCGGCGATAATGATCCAGAAGGTCGTGCTCATGGCCGTGCCTTTACGCCGCTATGGTGGGGAGGCAGGATGACCGCCAGCAGCACACCGGCAACAGCGCCAATCGAGACATGCCAGGGCGAGCCCACGGTCTTGTAGGCGATGATGGAGGCGGCAGCGCTGGCAATGACCACCGGCAGCCACAGAGGCCGCTTGCGGAAGCCCAG
>NZ_RZTO01001453.1:0-599 GCF_003997225.1 Mesorhizobium sp. M2C.T.Ca.TU.002.02.1.1 | reverse complement strand
TCAGCGAGAACCGGCAGTCCTTCAGCGATCTCGAACTCATCCTCGGCAAGGCGAAATTTTCCGGCAGCATCGATTCCAGCCAGCCGGACGGCGCCAGGCCATCGGTGCTGATGCGGCTTACCGGCGGCGAGATGGACCTGGACGGGCTGGCCGCTTTCGCCTCGATCTTCATCAGCGACAAGGGCGCCAATCGCTTTTCGGATCGCGATCTCGATTTCCAGATCAAGGCAGGGCCGGTCAGCGCCGGCGGCTTGAGCGCCGACACCGTCGACACGGCGCTGCGGCTGCGCGAGGGCCTGCTCGAGATAGACCGGCTTTCGATCGGCGGCCTGGCCGGCGCCTCGATCAGCGCCACGGGCCGGATCAAGGATTTTCCCCAAAGCCCGACCGGCAAGCTCAACGCTTCCGTGGTAGCGGTGGATCTGAAGCCGCTGATCGATGTCGCGGCTCAGCATTATCCCGACAATGGCGTGCTCAAAGGCCTGGCCGGCCGCGCGGCGGCCTATCCCGAACTGTTCCAGGACGCGCGCATCGATCTCTTGACCAGCGCCGCCGACAATGGCGACGGCACCACGGGCCTGGCGCTCTCGGCCCAGGGC
>NZ_RZTO01001452.1:0-604 GCF_003997225.1 Mesorhizobium sp. M2C.T.Ca.TU.002.02.1.1 | reverse complement strand
ACAGGCGTCAGGCCGAGCAGGATGGCGAGCAGCGCCAGCGCCGCTGCGCTGATGCCGTAGAAGGCGCGCCAGCCGAAGGCGTCGGCGACGAGGCTGGCAATCGGACGCGACAAGAGGATGCCGATCATCAGCCCGCTCATCACGTCGCCGATGACGCGTCCGTCCTGTCCGGGCGGCGCCATCGAGGCCGCGACCGGCACCAGCACCTGGATGCAGGAACAGGCAGCGCCGAGCACGAACAGCATGGCAAGCAGCGAGGCGGCGGCCGGCGCGAACGAAGCGACCGCCGCCGCGAGCGCGGCCACAGCGAGCATGCGCAACACCAGCACGCGGTTTTCGACGAGATCCGACAGCGGCACCAGGAGGAACAGTCCCGCCGCATAACCGAGCAGCGTGGCCATCGAGACGAGCCCACTCTCCGATGCCGCGGCGCCCAACGACGGGCCGATCAACCCGACCAGCGTCTGCGGCGCGAACAGATTGGTGACGATGATGCCGACAGAGGCGGCGAACAGCAGCGTTTGGGACCGGGTTATGGTGCCGCCTCCGGCATGCGGCGACGGATCGGCGAACTCGGCCGTCGCGATCCGGGCGTTGTCTGTTC
>NZ_RZTO01001451.1:0-610 GCF_003997225.1 Mesorhizobium sp. M2C.T.Ca.TU.002.02.1.1 | reverse complement strand
TCCTTCAGCTGCTCGCCCTTTCTTCAACTCTTCAGCATTGAAAGCCGGCTCTCAGACGGAGCCGGCGATCGCGTTTTCGAGCAGCGCCAGCGCCGCTTTCTTGGTGAGCTTGACCGGATTGCCGCCGGCCGTCGGGTCGACCACCGCCATATCGGCGATCAGCGCCTTGCGCTTCTTGTCCATGTCGAGCCCCTTGATCAGGCCGGGCAGCGCGTGCGGCACCTTGAGCTCCTTGCGCAGCTTGATGACTGCCTTGGCGAAGCCGTCGAAGCCGCCCCTGATGCCGCAATAGGCGGCGAGCCTCGCGATACGGTCCTCGATCGCCTCTCGATTGAAGGCGAGCACATAGGGCATGAACACGGCGTTGGTCATGCCGTGATGGGTATCGTAGAGCGCGCCGATCGGATGCGACAGCGAATGGATGGCGCCCAGCCCCTTCTGGAAGGCGGCGGCGCCCATGGCGGCGGCGCTCATCATGTGGGCGCGGGCGACGAGATCCTTGCCGTTGGCGAAAGCCTTCGGCAGGTTCTCGAACACCAGCCGGATGCCTTCCACCGCGATGCCGTCGGCCATCGGGTGATAGCCGGGCGCGCAATACGCCTCGAGGCAG
>NZ_RZTO01001450.1:0-614 GCF_003997225.1 Mesorhizobium sp. M2C.T.Ca.TU.002.02.1.1 | reverse complement strand
GTCTGGGTCTGCGGATAGCCCTCGGGCGAATCCTCCCACACCTCCTGGCGGCCGAGCGGCGTGACGTCGAGATAGCTCCAGACGGTGCCGAAGGCTTCGTCGCCGCGGTTGTTGACGAAATAGGTGCGGAAGATGCGCTTGCCGTCATGGATGAAGACGTTGTGGCCGTGCCATTCGTCGACGCCGAAATCCTTATCCCAGCTGTCGGTGATGGTGTACCAGGGCATCTTCCAGTCCATCCGCTCCTTCAGCCGCTGGATGTCGGCCTGCGGCGCCCGCGAGGCATAGGCAAGCGTGGTGTCGCGGGCGTTGAGGTGGGCGAGGTTGCCGACCTGGTCTGCGCCGAGCGAGCAGCCGCGGCAGGCATGTTCGGGCCAGCCAAAGACGCCGGGCTCGAAGAAGGCGCGATAGACGACGAGCTGGCGGCGGCCTTCGAAAAGGTCGAGCAGGCTCGCCTTGCCGTTCGGGCCGTCGAACACATAGTCCTTCTTGACTTCCATCCACGGCATGCGGCGGCGTTCGGCGGCCAAAGCGTCGCGGGCTCGGGTCAGGGTCTTTTCCTTCACCAGCATCTCTTCATAGGCGCCTTCCCACGCTTCCTGTGAAACGACCGG
>NZ_RZTO01000144.1:0-10158 GCF_003997225.1 Mesorhizobium sp. M2C.T.Ca.TU.002.02.1.1 | reverse complement strand
GGTCTGGACGATGAAGGGCAAGCCGCTCGTCGATGGCGACCGCGTCTCCTTCGAATGGGAGTTCTCCGGCACCAACACCGGCGCCTGGGGCGACGGCACGGCGGCGACCGGCAAGAAGTTCTCCTTCACCGGTGCCTCGATGTTTTCCATCAAGGACGGCAAGATCGCGACCCAGAGCGACTATTACGACGCGCTCGGCTTCTACAAGCAGCTTGGCTTGATGTAGGAGCGTGTCTTTCCTTCTCCCCGTTTCACGGGGAGAAGGTGGCCCGAAGGGCCGGATGGGGGGCAGCACAAACTTTTGCTACGCTGGCGCCGGCCCCTCATCTGCCTGCCGGCACCTTCTCCCCGCAAGCGGGGCGAAGAAAGCAGGCCACTACTCGACGATCCGGAAGATCTGCCAGAGGCTGGTGCCCGACACCACATAAGGCTCCAGCTCCTTGCCCCATTTGGCGTGCGCTTCGATCTTGGCGATCTTGGCGAAGAACTCTTCCAGTTGGGCGAGGCTCTTGACCTGGTGGTGGGATTCGATCGTCGCTTCCCGCGCACCGATAGAGCCGGTCATGATCTGGAATCCCAGGTCGGCGATGCCGACTTGCGAACCGATCTCGCGTTCCCATTTTCGCATCAGCTCGAGTGCCGTCTGCTTGTGCCCGAACTTCGCGTCTATCTGCCATCTGGCGCTGAACATCTTCCTTCTCCTCCAAATTTGCGGCCGAGGCCGCTGTTGATCTGTCCGCTACTCGTCCCAGGCCTGCACGACGGTCTGCCGCGCGATGCGGCCACCCTTCAGCTCAAGCATCGCCGCGCAGAACACCTTCGTGCCGTCCGGGTAGGCGCAGGCCTGGGTGAAGGCGAGGCTGTCGCCCTCGGCGATCGTGGTGTCGACCTTGTGGGTCATCGCTCGGCTGCAGATGTCGTCCCAGAAGGTGCTGATCGCCGCGCGGCCGCGGATCTCGCGCGGCTTGCTCGGCGGATTGTTGCGGTCGATCACCCGCACCAGCGCATCGTCGGTGTAGAAGCTCGACAAGAGCTTGCCGTCCCGGCCTTCGATCGCCTTCTTGATCGCCGCGCCGTCTACGTTTCCTGTCTTGGTCAGCATGTCATCCTCCATATGCCCGTCTTCGATCGGGCTGTTGACGAGGGAATCGCCGCCCGGCGTTCATCGCCGGGCAGGGATTTCGTTCACTGCGACTTGGCTTTCACAGCCGCGAACACGTCGTCCGTCTGTTTCTTGAAGGTCGCCAGGTCGACCTGGCTGCCGTTGAGCATCGTCGACCAGTGGCGCACGATCGCCGCCATCGCCACGGCCTCCTTGATCTCCTCGTCGCTTGCGCCGTTGAGCTTGGCAGCCTCGGTGTGGAAATAGATGCAGTACTGGCAGGGGATCTGCGCGGCGACCGCAAGCCCCAGCAGTTCCTTGGTCTTGCCGTCGAGCGCGGTCTTGGGGTTGAGCTGGACGCCCTTGATCTCGGCCCAGGCGCCGGCAACGGCGACGTCGGGAAGCGTCTTGAACATGTCGGGCACCGAGCCGAGCGTGGCCTGGATGTCCTTGTAGGCGGCAGTGGCCGACGCGTCTTCGGCGTGCGCCGGGGTGACGGCCAGCAGTGCGCCCGCGGCAAATACCAGCAATCCGATCTTGCGACTGAGTTTCAGCATTTCATCCTCCATTCGCAGTGCCGTCACGGCGACATCGCCCGGCCTGCATGGAAAGAATTCGTACTGCTTGCGGCGCTCCGGGCGCTTCCCCCGAAAGCGCCATGGCTCTCATGGCCCGTCCGGGCCAGCATGCCTCGCCGAAAAAGCCGCCGCCGCCGCCCGCGACGGCAGGTCGAGCTTGAGCAGGATGTTGGCGACGTGCCGCTTGACCGTATGCTCGCTGAGGCTGAGCGCCGCGGCGATCGCGGCATTGCTCTTGCCGTCGGCGATCAGGTTCACCACCTCGCTTTCCCGCGCCGTCAGCGCCATCGGCTCGGCCGGCCTTCCCTTGGGCCGGCAGGCTGGCTCCAGATGCTGCTCCGATGTCGCCAGAACCACCGGCACAGGCTCATCCAGCTCATCGAGGCTGACGCGGCCGGCATCGACGAAATGCAGGCCGGAGCCCACCGCGAGATCGGCGACCAGCCGCGAGGCCAGGATGTCGCCGCGCCGCGCATGGGCGGCGAGCTGCATGGTCACCCGCGCGGTCAGCCCGACCGGCTGGCCGCGCATTTCGATCTCGCCGACATGCGCGCCTTGCGCGCTCGCCACGCCGATCTGCTGCGCCGCCTCGCGCAGCGCTGCGGCGCAGCGTATGGCGCGCGCCGGTCCGTCGAAGCGCGACACCATCAATTCGCCATGCGTGCCGGCCGCGCGTCCGCCGTGGCGCCCGACCAAAAGCCGCCAGGTTTCCTGGAAGCGCTGGCTGCGCTCGCTCCACATGCGGTCGCCGAGCTTGGCCGTGTCATAGATCCGCGTCACCAGCAGCGCCGCCAGCACGCGCTCGGTGTCGGCTACCGCAGGTTCCCCGGTGAGACATTCCTCGATCAGGTCGGCCACGCGATCGACATCGCCGGTCCAGATCGGATGATCGCGCCCCGCTATCTCGACCAGCCGGGCATGCGGGATCTTCTTTGCAAGGAAGCGGCTGGCGTCGGGGTCGACCCGCGCGTCGTTGCGGCGATGGATGAGCAGCGTCGGCGCGCTGATCATCGCCAGGATATCGCGCACGTCGATATCGGCGTTCATGCGGGCAAGCGCTGCCGCGGCCGTCGGGCTGGCCGACAATCGCTCGAACCGGGCCCACCATTGGGCGAAATGAGCGTCGTCGACCCGGCCCGGCGCGAAATTGGGCAAGGTCGCGCCAGTGCCCCACGATGTCTCCGCCATCTCGATGAAGGCTTCCAGACGCTCCGGCGGCATCACCCATCTGTGGAAATGCGCATAGCCGCCATAAAGCACCAGCGCCCGCGTCCGCTCTGGATAGGTGGCGGCGAACAGCATGGCCATCGGCGCGCCTTCCGAGGCGCCGAGGATCGCCGCCCGGCCGCTGCCGGCGGCGTCCATCACCGCGCGCACGTCGTCCATGCGGGTCTCCAGACTGGGCAGGCGGCGGCTGTCGACGCGGTCGGAAAGCCCGGTGCCGCGCTTGTCGAACAGGATCAGCCGCGAGAAGGCGGAAAGCCGTTTCAACAGGCGGCTGTAGCCTTCGTCTTCCCAATGCAGGTCGAGATTGGAGATGAAGCCCGGCACGAAGACCAGGTCGAACGCACCCTGGCCGACCACCTGATAGGCGATCCGCACCTCTCCGCTGCGCGCGTATCTGGTCTCGATCGGCCTCACGCAAACTACCCCGCCCGGCCAGACGATTTCCTGTCGCCGACCATAGCAGAAATGGTCCGTCTAAGGCAGAAGAACTTTAGAAAGCGGGAATATAAGACGTTCGGCGGCCGGGAGTTTGTCCGGCCTATTTCCGGGGCGTGGCGCCTGCGGCCTCGGCAGGTCTGACGTAACCCAGGTCCGCATCGGCCTGCTGCGGCGTCTGCGGCCGCTTGATCTTCGGCGAGGCGGCAAGCACCAGCTCGTCGAAATCCTCCGCGTCGCCGTCGAGCAGCTCGAAGAACTGACGCCGCATCCTGGGCTCCCAGAACTTGTTGATGTGCTCGGCAACGCCGGCGATGCCTTCCTCGCGCGGCTTCGAGTGGAAGAAGGTGGCGATCTGGTTGGCCATGCGCACCAGCTTTTCCTTGGTGCTGGCGATGTGGTCTTCGTCATGCGACATGCTTGGCAACTCCGGAAACCACCCGTTCGGGGTGGGTGAAAATATCGAAATCGTCCCCGCGCACCAGCGCCACCAGCGTCATGCCGGCGGCCTCTGCCGTGCGGATGGCGAGCGCGGTCGGCGCCGAGACCGCCATGATGATCGAAGCACCAATGGCCGCTGTCTTCTGCACCATCTCGACCGAGACGCGCGAGGTCACCACGACGGCGCCGCTGGCGCCATCGATGCCGGCCTTGGCCAGCGCGCCGGCAAGCTTGTCGAGCGCGTTGTGGCGGCCGACATCCTCACGCGCCATCACGATGCCTTTGCCTGGAACGTAGAAGCCGGCGGCGTGCACCGCGCCGGTTTCCGTGTGCAGCGGCTGAACCTTCGACAGCAGCCGGACGGCGCTGGTGATGTCGTCTGCCTGAAGCGTAAGTCGCGACGCACCGACGGCGTCGACCGAGCGCATCGCCTCCTCGATGGATTCGATGCCGCACAACCCGCAGCCGACCGGCCCGGCGAGCCTGCGCCGCCGCGCCTGGAAGCGCGTGTTGGCCTTGTCCTTCAGCCTGATCTGGATATCGATGCCGGCGCCGAGATCCTCGACCTCGATCGCCTCGATCTCCGCCGGGTCGGCGATGATGCCTTCGGTCAGCGAGAAGCCGAGCGCGAAATCCTCGAAATCCGCCGGGCTTGCCATCATCACCGCATGGGTGGTGCCGGCAAAGGAGAACGCCACCGGCGTCTCTTCCGGCACCATGCGGCTCGCGGCAACGGTGCCGCCGGCGCGATGCGCCAGCCGCGATATCTGCGTCGTTGCTTTGCGGCGCGCGGCCAAGACTACTCCGCTGCCGCCAGCGGAGCGATACGGCGGCTCTGCTTGGCCTGTTCGTTATAGTCCTTCTGCCAGTCGGTCGGGCCGTTGGACGGCGCCACCTGCACGGCGGTGACCTTGTATTCTGGACAGTTGGTCGCCCAGTCCGAGAAGTCGGTCGTGATTACGTTGGCCTGCGTGTCCGGATGGTGGAACGTCGTGTAGACGACGCCGGGTGAGACGCGGTCGGTGATCAGCGCGCGCAGCGTCGTTTCACCGGAGCGGCTCGCCAGCCGCACCCAATCGCCGTCGCGGACGCCGCGGACTTCGGCGTCATGCGGATGGATTTCCAGCCGGTCCTCGGCATGCCAGGCGATGTTTCCGGTGCGCCTTGTCTGCGCGCCGACATTGTACTGGGACAGGATACGTCCGGTGGTGAGCAGCAGCGGATAGCGCGGGCCGGTCCGCTCGTCCGTCGCCACATATTCGGTGCGGATGAACTTGCCCTTGCCGCGCACGAAGCCGTCGACATGCATGATCGGCGTGCCGAGCGGCGCCTTCTCGTTGCAGGGCCACTGCACCGAGCCGACGCGATCGAGCAGCTCGAACGAGACGCCGGCAAAGCTCGGCGTCGTCTTGGCGATCTCGTCCATGATCTGCGACGGATGCGTGTAGTTCCAGTCGAGCCCGATGGCCCGGGCAAGCTCTTGCGTCGCTTCCCAGTCGGCGTAGCGCGCCTTCGGCTCCAGCACCTTGCGCACCATGTTGATGCGGCGCTCGGCATTGGTGAAGGTGCCGTCTTTCTCGAGGAAGGTCGAGCCCGGCAGGAAGACATGCGCGTAGTTCGCCGTCTCGTTGAGGAAGAGGTCGTGCACGACCACGCATTCCATCGCGGCGAGGCCGCCGGCGACATGCTTGGTGTCCGGATCGGACTGCAGGATGTCCTCGCCCTGGATGTAGATGCCCTTGAACGAGCCGTCGACGGCGGCGTCCAGCATGTTGGGAATGCGCAGGCCGGGCTCCTCGTCCAGCTTCACGCCCCACAGGCTCTCATAGATGTCGCGCACCGCGTCGCCCGAGATGTGGCGGTAGCCCGGCAGCTCATGCGGGAACGAGCCCATGTCGCAGGAGCCCTGCACATTGTTCTGGCCGCGCAGCGGGTTCACGCCGACGCCGGGACGGCCGATATTGCCGGTGGCCATGGCAAGGTTGGCGATCGCGATCACCGTGGTCGAGCCCTGGCTGTGTTCGGTGACGCCGAGGCCGTAATAGATAGCGCCATTGCCGCCCTTGGCGTAGAGCCGAGCGGCGCCCCGGATGGCTTCCGGGTCGACGCCGGAAAGCTTGCCGACTGTCTCCGGGCTGTTTTCCGGCAGGGCGACGAAGGACGCCCAATCCTGGAATTCGGCCCAGTCGCAGCGCTCACGGATGAACGCTTCATTGTAGAGCCCCTCGGTGACGATGACATGCGCCAGCGCCGTCAGCACCGCCACATTGGTGCCGGGCTTCAGGGGAAGGTGGTAGTCCGCCTCGACATGCGCCGACTTGACCATCTCGGTGCGGCGCGGATCGATCACGATCAGCTTGGCGCCCTGGCGCAGCCGCTTCTTCAGCCGCGAGGCGAACACCGGGTGGGCGGAAGCCGGATTGGCGCCGATGATGACGGCGACGTCGGTGAATTCGACGGAGTCGAAATCCTGCGTGCCGGCCGAAGTACCGTAGGTCTGGCCGAGCCCGTAACCGGTCGGCGAGTGGCAGACGCGGGCGCAGGTGTCGACATTGTTGTTGCGGAAGCCCTGCCGCACCAGCTTCTGGACGAGATAGGTCTCCTCGTTCGTGCAGCGCGAGGAGGTGATGCCGCCGATCGCGGTGCGTCCGTATTGATACTGGATGCGGCGGAATTCCTTCGCCGTGTGGGCGATCGCCTCTTCCCACGACACTTCGCGCCACGGATCGGTGATCTTCTCGCGGATCATCGGCGACAGGATGCGGTCCTTGTGGGTGGCGTAGCCATAGGCGAAACGGCCCTTGACGCAGGAATGGCCGTGGTTTGCCTGGCCGTCCTTGTAGGGCATCATGCGGATGACCTCGTCGTCCTTCACCTCGGCCTTGAACGAGCAGCCGACGCCGCAATAGGCGCAGGTGGTGACGGCCGAACGTTCCGGCATGCCCTTTTCGAGCACCGTCTTCTCGCGCAGCGCGTCGGTCGGGCAGGCCTGCACGCAGGCGCCGCAGGAGACGCATTCGGAAGCGATGAAGTCCTCATGCATGCCGGCGACCATGCGCGACTCGAAGCCGCGGCCCTCGATGGTCAGCGCGAAGGTGCCCTGCACCTCCTCGCAGGCGCGCACGCAGCGCGAGCAGACGATGCACTGCGCCGGGTCGTAGGTGAAATAGGGGTTGGATTCGTCGCGGGCGATATAGTCGACGGCCAATGAGCCGTGGCCGGGCGCGACGCCATTCTCCTGCTTGACGTGGTTGCGGCCCTCGACGCCGTAGCGGTTCTCGGTAAGACCGACCGACTTCGCCACCGCGTCGAACTCGCTGGCGCCGGTGCCGGCCTTCTCGTTCCAGCCGGTCGGATGGTCGGAGACATAGAGCTCCATGACGCCGCGGCGGATGGCGTCGAGCCGGTCGGACTGCGTGCGCACCACGATGCCTTCGGCAACGGGCGTCGTGCAGGAAGCCGGCGTGCCGGCGCGCCCTTCGATCTCGACCAGGCAGACGCGGCAGGAGCCGAAGGAGTCCAGCATGTCGGTGGCGCAGAGCTTCGGGATCTCGACGCCGCCCTCCATCGCCGCGCGCATGATCGAGGTGCCTTCCGGCACGGTGATGCTTTGCCCGTCGACGGTCAGGGTCACCTGCTTCGTCGCTTTCGACTCCGGTGTTCCGTAGTCGATCTCTTCGATGAGTGTCGGGAAGTCGGCCTTGATGTTCATCTGCCAGCTCCTATTCAGCCGCCACGCGCGCTGGCGCGGGCTTGAAATCCTCGGGGAAGTGCGTGATCGAACTCATCACCGGATAGGGCGTGAAGCCGCCCAGCGCGCAGAGCGATCCGAACTTCATCGTGTTGCAGAGGTCGGTGACCAGGGCGAGGTTCTTCTCCGCCTCGATGCCCGCGGCGACCTTGTCCAGGACCTCCACGCCGCGCGTCGAGCCGATCCGGCAGGGCGTGCACTTGCCGCAGCTTTCGATGGCGCAGAACTCCATGGCGAAGCGCGCCTGCTTCAGCATGTCGGCCGTGTCGTCGAACACGGTGATGCCGGCATGGCCGATCAGTCCGTCGCGCTTGGCGAATTCCTCGTAGTCGAAGGGCGTGTCGAACAAAGCGCGCGGGAAATAGGCGCCGAGCGGCCCGCCGACCTGCACCGCCTTCACCGGACGGCCCGAAGCCGTGCCGCCGCCGATGTCGTCGACGATCTCGCCGAGCGTCAGGCCGAAGGCCGTCTCGAACAGGCCGCCATTTTTGACATTGCCCGCGATCTGGATCGGGATCGTGCCGCGCGAGCGGCCCATGCCGAAATCCTTGTAGTAGGCGGCGCCCTTGTCCATGATGATCGGCACGGATGCCAATGAGATCACATTGTTGATCACCGTCGGCTTGCCGAACAGGCCCTGGATCGCAGGCAGCGGCGGCTTGGCGCGCACCACGCCGCGCTTGCCCTCGAGGCTGTTCAAGAGCGAGGTTTCCTCGCCGCAGACATAGGCGCCCGCGCCGACGCGGATTTCCATGTCGAAGGCGTTGGGCGAACCCAGCACATTGACGCCGAGCACGCCCGCCTGGCGCGCGATCGCGACGGCCTTGTTCATCGTCGCTACCGCATGCGGATATTCCGAGCGGATATAGACGAAACCCTTGGTCGCACCGGTGGCGATGCCGGCGATCGCCATGCCTTCGATCAGCACGAAGGGATCGCCTTCCATGATCATGCGGTCGGCGAAAGTGGCGCTGTCGCCCTCGTCGGCGTTGCAGACGATGTATTTCTGCGCGCCCGCCGTATCCAGCACCGTCTTCCACTTGATGCCGGTCGGGAAGCCGGCGCCGCCGCGGCCGCGCAGGCCCGACTCGGTCACCTGCTTGACGACGTCGGCCGGCGCCATGGCGACGGCGTTCTGCAGGCCGCGCAAACCGCCCAGCGACTTGTAGGCGTCGAGCGATAGCGGGTCGTTGATGCCGCAGCGTGCGAAGGTCAGGCGCGTCTGCTTGGCGAAGAAGGGGATCTTGTCGGGCGCGCCCAGCCAGCGCTTGTGGTGGCCGCCCTTGAGGAAGCCGCTGTCGAACAGGCTTTTGACGTCGGACGGCTTGACCGGGCCATAGGCGACGCGGCCCGTCTCGGTGGCCACCTCGACCATCGGCTCCAGGAAATAGGCGCCGCGCGAGCCGTTGCGCACGATCTTGGCCTCGACGCCGCGTTCCTTGAGCTCGGCTTCGATCGCCCTGGCGACCTTATCGGCGCCGAGCGCGATGGCGCCGGAATCGCAGGGGATATAGATGCGCGGGATCATGAACGCACCTCCGCGACGATCTCTTCGATCTTCTCGTCATCGAGCCGGCCGATGACTTCGCCGTCGAGCATCGCCGACGGCGAGCAGGCGCAAAGCCCGAGGCAATAGACCGGCTCCAGTGTAACCGATCCGTCGCGCGTGGTCTCGTGGAAATCGATGCCGAGCAACTGCTTGACCTTGGCCGCGACGGCGTCCGAGCCCATCGACTGGCAGGCTTCCGCCTGGCAGAGCTTCAGCACGTGCCGTCCGGCAGGCTTGGCGCGGAAATCGTGATAGAAGCTGACCACGCCGTGCACCTCGGCCCGGGAAAGGTTTAGCCCATCGGCGATCACCGGCAGGGCGTCCTTCGGAACGTGCCCGAACTCTTCCTGTATGCCGTGCAGGATCGGCAGCAACGGGCCCTCGAGGCCCTTCATCTCGTCAATGATCGCCGCCGTGCGCGACGCAATCTCGGTACTTGCGGCCTGCGTGGTCAAGCAGCGCCCTCCCTGGTCGTGGCGGCCAATGTATGTCACCCCAGCATATAGAGCGATTTCGGGGCAACGACATGCATAGGGCGCAATATCGCTAAGTCCTTACGAAATCAGAGGAAACCCCTGAGATCAATAAAGCGCTTCCGTCGTTTGATAGAAATTTTCTATCAAAATCCGGCGGCTCGCATTGTCTAGCCTAGCGATGGGCGCGGAAATCGTCCGCCAGCGCCATCGCCTCGTCCAGAAGCGCCTGCACCAGCGGCGTGTGCGGCTCGCGCGGCGCCGCCACCAGCCCGACCGTGTGGCTGGCATCCGGCTCGACGATGGGGATCGCCCGGATGGGCTCGGAAAAGCCGAATGTTTCCGCAAGGTTGAGCGGCATGATCGACGACCACTTGCCTGTCCTTATATGCGAGAAGAGCACGATCATCGAATTGGATTCCAGCGTCGGCCGCACCTGCACGCCGGCTTCGGCCAGATGCTGGTCGATGATGCGGCGGTTCTGCATGTCCGGCGTCAGCAGGCAGAGCGGCAGATGGCTGATCTCGGCCCACGTCACTTTGTCGCGGTCAAAATAGGGGTTCCCGACCGCGGTGATCAGCTGATAGCGCTCGTCATAGAGC
>NZ_RZTO01001449.1:0-615 GCF_003997225.1 Mesorhizobium sp. M2C.T.Ca.TU.002.02.1.1 | reverse complement strand
GTTCATGAACGGCTCGTCTTCGGAGGGTACGTAATCGGCGGTAACGATATCGTTCATTCGACTCACCCAACAACCCCAGATTTGGCGCCTATATATTCGGGGACAAGAGCCTGCACAAGCGCTATCGGCGACAGTTTCACGCAATTGTTAGTCTCGCATCGGCGGCCCGCGCGACGACTTTGTTTCAACGGCACAAAACGAATTCGCACATGATTCGTTGCAGTTGCTGCCGCCGGCCATTGTGCATGACATCGTTCTGGTGACTAATCGCGCTTTGCTACGTAGGCAGCATCATGGGGGTCCGGTTGAGCAGGCTTTATCTGTTGCGGCATGCCAAAGCCGGCTGGGCGCTGCCCGGCGTGCGTGATTTCGACCGCCCGCTCGATGAATCGGGCATGGCCGATGCCGAAGCGATCGGAGGGGCCATGCGGGCCCGCGGCTACGTGCCGGACGTCACGCTTTGTTCCAACGCCAAGCGGGCAAGGCAGACGCTGGAAGTCCTGGCGGGGCGCACCGACACCGGCCGGGTCCTGTTCTTCGACACGCTCTACAGCGAGGATGCGGCCGGCTATCTCGACATCATCCGGAAAAATGGCAGCGCCGACCAGCTTCTGG
>NZ_RZTO01001448.1:0-615 GCF_003997225.1 Mesorhizobium sp. M2C.T.Ca.TU.002.02.1.1 | reverse complement strand
TAGATTGCCGGCGCCGTGGTGTCGCCGAGCACCGGCCCGACGATGCGCCAGGCAAGCTCGGCCGCATCCTGGCGCGTGAAGAGCTGGCCGTTGCCGTTCATGGCGTCGCCGATCAGCCGCTCATAGGGCGGCATGTCGCCCTTGGAGTCGTCGAGCGCGGTCAGTTCCACCTGCTCGCCGACCATGTCGTCGCCGGCTCTCTTGCGCTGGGCGCCGATCGAGATCGCCACCTGCGGATCGATGCGGAAGCGGACATAATTGGCGTCGGACGGCTTGATCGGATCGAAGACGTCGAGCGGCGGTCGCTTCAGCCGGACGATCACCTCGGTGGCGTGCACCGGCATGTTCTTGCCGGCACGGATGAAGAAGGGCACGTCCTGCCAGCGCCAGGTGTCGACGAAGAAGCGCACCGCGGCGAAAGTCTCGACCGGCGAGTTTGGCCTGACACCCGGCTCGGCCAGATAGCCGTCGAACTGGCCGCGCACGACATCGTCCTTGTTGAGCGTGCGGATGGCGCGCAGCACCTGCACCTTCTCGTCGATCAGGTCGTCGGCCGAGCGGCCGACCGGCGGCTCCATGGCCAGAAGCAGCAGGATGTTGAGCAGGTGGTTCTCG
>NZ_RZTO01001447.1:0-615 GCF_003997225.1 Mesorhizobium sp. M2C.T.Ca.TU.002.02.1.1 | reverse complement strand
CGGTTGGGCTAGCTAGGCGACCTCGCCGTGGCCTTCCGCCCGGGATTGCGTAAAAACAAGGAGAGCGGTTCGCCGTTTCCGCGAAGCGCTTTGGGTTGGTTCGATCTCAAAGCAGCTGGATTGTTTTCTCAGGTCACCAGCGTGATGGTCGAGGCGATCAGCATGACGGCGGCAATGGCGACGAACAGCGCGTAGATGCGCGGCCGGTCGAGCAGCAGCGCATTGCCCGAAATCCAGGCCGCCGTGGCGCCGCCGAGCGCGAACAGGAAGCCGTTGCGATGGCCGAAGGACATGGAGGCGGCCATGAGGCCGCCGATGATCAGCGCGCCGAAGACGATGATGACGGCGACGGCATATTTCTCGAAATCATTGCCGCTGCCCATCGCCGGCCCCATCGCATTGAGATTGGGCAGGTCGTCCGGGTCGAAAGGGCTGGTCGAGCCGTATTCGTCTTGACCGAGGGATTCGCGCATCATTCGTTCTCCGCTGGGCGGCAACAAACCATCAACGCCTGCCGAGCGCAACCCGGCAAAGCCGCCACGGCGATGCATTCGCCGTCCGGCTGATGCCCTCGTGCCACGGTTTCCCGGCCGATCTCAACGGCGTAGAGGCGTT
>NZ_RZTO01001446.1:0-618 GCF_003997225.1 Mesorhizobium sp. M2C.T.Ca.TU.002.02.1.1 | reverse complement strand
GGATGATCGCTCGGAGATCGCGCGGGCGGCGGCGGAAGCGGCCGCCCGGCGCAGCTACGGCAAGCTGGTCGCGTGGTTGGCGGCGCGCACGCGCGACGTCGCCGGCGCTGAGGACGCGCTGGCCGATGCCTTCGCCGCCGCGCTGGAACGCTGGCCGCGAACCGGCGTGCCGGAGCAGCCGGAAGCCTGGCTGCTGTCGGTGGCGCGCCGGCGCGACGTCGACGCGGTGCGGCGACGGCTGACCGGCGAGGCGGCGCGCGATCATCTGCAGCTGATCGCCGAGGAGATGGAGGCGCGCATGAATGGCGAGGAGCTGCCCGACGACCGGTTGCGGCTGATGTTCGCCTGCGCCCATCCGGCGATCGAAGCCAGCGTGCGCGCGCCGCTGATCCTGCAGACCATCCTCGGTTTCGACGCCGCGACCATCGCCTCGGCCTTCCTGGTCTCGCCGGCGACGATGGGACAGCGGCTGGTGCGGGCCAAGGCGCGCATCCGCGAGACGGGAATCCCGTTCCGCGTGCCGGAGCAGGCGGAGCTCGGCGAGCGGCTGGGCGCCGTGCTGGAAGCAATTTACGCCACCTTCGCCGAAGGCTGGTCTGACCCGACCGGCACCGATAC
>NZ_RZTO01001445.1:0-620 GCF_003997225.1 Mesorhizobium sp. M2C.T.Ca.TU.002.02.1.1 | reverse complement strand
AGTGGAAAGGATAAGGAGGAAAAATTCACCCTGTCAATAAATAAAGTTTGTTACTTTAATTTAATCTGGTAGCTTGATGCGTGCTTGAATTTCCTGCCAGCCCCTCCGCCAGCAACGCTTCGGATATCCGCCGTCGCAATCGGCGGTTGATGTTCCATGAATTGCGTTTGCGCGGGAGCCTTTCGAGGGCCGAGTTGGCGCGCGCCACCGGGCTTACGCCACCCGCCATCGCCGGCATCATCCAGGATTTGCTCGATGCTGGTTTGGTGCGGGAGGCGGGTCGCCGAAAATCGGCCCGTGGCCAACCGCCGATCGAGATCGAGATCGCCAGGGAAGGCGGCTACGCGGTCGGCCTGCGTGTCGAAACGCGCGGCTATGACTTTGTCGTCTCCGATCTCGGGGGGGAGGTCGTCGCCAGCGGCCGCGGCGATATACCGGGCGAGGAGCCGGAGGAACTACTGGAGTTCCTGACGGCGCTCTATGAAGGTCTCGCCGAGAAATATGGCGCCGGCCGAAGCCTGGGGCTCGGCCTGGTCACGCCCGGTCCGTTCGACGCAATTTGGCCAGGCTTGCCGACGCCTGGCGCCATCGCCGCTTTGCAGACGCGTTCGCTTGTCGAC
>NZ_RZTO01001444.1:0-623 GCF_003997225.1 Mesorhizobium sp. M2C.T.Ca.TU.002.02.1.1 | reverse complement strand
TCGGCGGCCAGCGCGCGCGGATGCTTCTCGTCCTCCACCGCGTTGCCGGCATTGGCCACCACCATGAACCGGTCATCGCCAAGGCGCGTCACGATCAGGTCGTCGATGATGCCGGCCGCCTCGTTGAGGAAAAAAGTGTATTTGGACTGCGAGATGCCCAGCGCGCCGGCATCGAGCGGGCAGGCGCGGTTCAGCAATGCGGTGGCGCCCGGACCGGCGACCTCGAACAGCTTCATATGCGAGATGTCGAACAGGCCGGCATGTTCGCGTGTGTGAAGATGCTCCTTCATCACGCCGGGCGGGTATGTCAGCGGCATCGACCAGCCGGCGAAGGCGCCGAAACGCGCTCCCGCGGCCTGATGCAAATCCTCAAGGGGCAGATGTCTGGTGTCGTCGCCTGTCATGTCTTCTCCAGAGTCGCACGCAATCGACCGCCGCAGGCGGCCTAGTTCGTGCCCCTCTGTCTGAAGCCTGAGAGACTTGCGCTCCGTAACTCTGTCGGCAGCGCTTACACCTTCGGCGCGGGGCTAGCCCCGACTTTCCAGAGTTGTCTTTCCCGTCCACGGTTCTTTTGCCTGAGAGATTTCGGGCGATTTCCCCTTCGGCGGCAGCGTGCGCTGCTC
>NZ_RZTO01001443.1:0-627 GCF_003997225.1 Mesorhizobium sp. M2C.T.Ca.TU.002.02.1.1 | reverse complement strand
GCGCGGGTCCTTGGCTAGACCCTTGGCGATCTCGACGATCTGCCGTTCGGCCAGTGTCAGCCGCCGCAGCTCCTGTTCGGGACGTAGCGCCGGGAAATCGTACTTCTCGAGCAGCGCCAGAGTCTTGCGCCGCATCTCGCCGCGATTTACGGTGCCAAGCCATGTCCGGGGTTCGTGGCGGAACCAGATGTTCTGCTCGACGCTGAGATCGGGGATGAGTGACAATTCCTGGAACACGGCGGCGATGCCGCGCGCCTGCGCGGCATCCGGATTGGCCGGACGATAATCCTGCCCGTCGACCAGGATCGTGCCGCCATCATGCTGAACCGCTCCCGACAGGATCTGGATGAAGGTGCTTTTGCCCGCGCCGTTCTCGCCGAGCAACGCATGCACCTCGCCGGCGCGGGCGCTGAATGCGGCCTCGCTCAGCGCGACGATGCCGCCGTAACGTTTGGACAGACCGTTGACGGTGACGAGATCCATGGGCCGATTTCTAGAGCGTTTCACCGTTTCACGGAAACGGCGAACCGCTCTATCTCCTTGTTTTGCGCAATTCCGGACGGAAAGCCGCTCACACTTTCCTGGAATTGCTCGAAAAGGTCTCCCGGCATCGCTCGATGCCGGGAG
>NZ_RZTO01001442.1:0-627 GCF_003997225.1 Mesorhizobium sp. M2C.T.Ca.TU.002.02.1.1 | reverse complement strand
GACGTCAATCGCGGTCCTTCCGCGGCGCGCAACGCCGCCATCCGGGCCTCCAGATCGCCTTTCATCAGTATTCTCGACGCCGACGATTTCTTCCTCGAAGGCCGCTTTCGCCGGCTTTTCGCCAGCGCCGACTGGGATTTCGCCGCCGACAACATCATGCTGATCCGCGACGATGCCGCGCCCGACCTCGCCAAGGTCGCCGCGCCGCCTTTCGCGGCCGAGCCGGAATTTCTCGATTTCGAGCGCTTCATCGACGGCAACATCTCCCGCCGCCGTGTGCGGCGCGGCGAGCTGGGTTTTCTGAAGCCGGTGATCAGCCGCGCCTTCCTCGAGCGGCATGGGCTGAGCTACGACGAGAACCTCAGGCTTGGCGAGGACTACGAGCTCTACGCGCGCGCTGTCGCCTGCGGCGCTCGCTTCAAGGTCATCAAGTCCTGCGGCTATGGCGCGATCGTGCGCGCCGATTCGCTGAGCGGTCGCCACCGGACGCAGGATTTGAAGCGTCTTGCCGATGCCGATCTGGCGCTGCTCGAGATCGACAGCCTTCCCGAGCGCTCGAAGGCCGCGTTGCGGCGCCACGAGCGCCATGTCCGCGACAAATACCGGCTGCGCAACTTCCTCGCCGTG
>NZ_RZTO01001441.1:0-630 GCF_003997225.1 Mesorhizobium sp. M2C.T.Ca.TU.002.02.1.1 | reverse complement strand
GCATTCGCCACCGCGCGCGCTGTCGCCTCGGCGACGTGGCCCGCGCGCATCATGATGATCTCGGCCTCGCGTTGGGCGTCGGGGTAGCCGATCCAGTGGTAGACGCAGCGTCGGCGCAGCGCCTCGGCAAGCTCGCGGGTGCGGTTCGAGGTCAGGATGACGATGGGCTGCTTTGCCGCGCGGATCGTGCCGCGTTCCGGGATGCTGATCTGGAAGTCGGAGAGGAATTCGAGCAGCAGCGCTTCGAACTCGTGGTCCGAGCGGTCGATCTCGTCGACCAGAAGCACGCGGTGCTCCGGCGCCCGCAGCACCTGCAGCAGCGGCCGGGCGATCAGGAAACGGTCGTCATAGATGTCGATCTCGTGCTCGCCGGCGTGGCGGATGGCAAGCAGCTGGCGCTGGTAGTTCCATTCGTAGAGCGCATGTCCGGCGTCGATGCCTTCGTAGCATTGCAGGCGCACCAACTCGCGTCCAAGCAGTTCGGCGACCGCCTTCGCGGCCTCGGTCTTGCCGACGCCCGGCGCGCCTTCGAGCAACAGCGGCTTGCCCAGGCGGATCGCGAGGAAGATCGCGGTGGCCAGGCTGTCGTCGGCCAGATAGCGCGAAGCGGCAAGGCGCTCGGCTATCGCC
>NZ_RZTO01001440.1:0-632 GCF_003997225.1 Mesorhizobium sp. M2C.T.Ca.TU.002.02.1.1 | reverse complement strand
CGCCATGGCGACGTGATAGCCTTCATTGTCGACGTCGCGCACCGATTTCCAGTTGACCGGCGATTTCTGCGTCCAGATGCCCCAGGACGGCACCATGTCGGCGACGTTGTAATGCGCCATCTCGGCTTCGATCGGCTTGAGCAGCTCGGCGACGGAAGGCTGCGGGCCGCCCTTGCGGAAGCGGATGAAGATGAAGCCCATCCAGATTTCGAGGTCGAGCGGCATCAGGCCGAACTCGGTCTTGTCGAGCTCGGGGAAGGAGCGCGGGCGGGCGGCCCCTCGCAGCGTGCCATCGAGATTGTAGACCCAGCCATGGAACGGGCAGACAAGCGCGTTCTTGCAAGTGCCCTGGCTGTCGGCGACGACGCGGCTGCCGCGGTGGCGGCACATATTGTTGAAGGCGCGCACGATGCCGTCCTTGCCGCGCACGATCAGCGCGCGCTCACCGATCACGTCCATGGTCAGATAGTCGCCCGGATTCGGCACGTCGGAGACATGGCCGGCGATCTGCCAGTGATTGCGGAAGACATATTCCTTCTCAAGCTCGAGAAGGGCGTTGGAATGGTAGCTCCCCCCCGGAAAACCCCGCCGGTCCCAATCGTTGGGGATCGCCACGTCACGGAGGTGCGGGT
>NZ_RZTO01000143.1:0-10180 GCF_003997225.1 Mesorhizobium sp. M2C.T.Ca.TU.002.02.1.1 | reverse complement strand
GTCTGATGGAATGGCGGCGGTTTCGCACGTTCGCGACTATTTTGCCAGGTACCGAAACCGAGTTGACCGCTGAGCGGCTAGAGCGGTTCACCGTTTCCACGGAAACGGCGAACCGCTCTATCTCTTTGTTTTTGACGCAATTCCAGACGGAAGGCTATGGCGAAGGCGCCGAGCCTAACTGCTCACAACAGCTCAGTCGCGCTGCTCAAGGATGAAAGGATGCACCGCGATCGAGCCCGCGCCGATGAGTTCCAGACAGTAGGGCACGGCGGGGAAGACGGCGCTGAGGCACACGTCGATGGAGGCAGGTTTCCCGGGGAGGTTTATGATCAGCGAACGGCCGCGCACCCCCGCAGTCTGACGTGAAAGGATGGCTGTGCGCACGTGCTGCAGGCTTGCCTGCCGCATGAGCTCGCCGAAACCGGGCAGCTCCTTGGCGATGACCTGTTGCATGGCTTCCGGAGTAAGGTCCCGTGGCGAGGGGCCGGTTCCGCCGGTTGTAAGGATCAGATCGGCGCCTGCCTGGTCGCAAAGCTCGATGAGCGCGTCACGGACACTCTCCAGGCCGTCGGGGACGATGCGACGAACAAATTCGCAGGGCGCCACCAGGACACGGCGAAGCCAGCGCTCGATTGCCGGTCCGCCAAGATCCTGGTACTCGCCGCGGCTTGCGCGGTCGGAGATGGTCACGATTGCGATCAGGGTCATGCCGTCAGGCTGTCGCGGTTACCTGCCAACCGGGCCTGGCATGGGCGTAGCCGTCGACCAGCGTGCCCGGCAGATCGAGACATGACAGGGCGAAGCGGGCATCTTCGGGCTCCTCCCTGCCGCCGGCAAGTCCTCTGTAGATCCTCGCCACCTCCACCATGTCGCATGTCTGGGGGGACAAACGAAGGCGCCTGATGCCCTTTGAGGCGAGCGCGTCGGGCGCAGGGCAGAAGGCCTGAACCTGATTGGAAAGGGTCTGCACGCCGTTGACCGCAAGGAACTGCTGGTCGTCGAGCGTCTCGACCGAGAGACCGTCGGGATCGCTTTCGCATGTGAACTGGCACGAATCCTTGTGCAGGCCATGGATCCGCGCATGATAGCAGCGTCCGGAAAGAGCGAGCGGCAGCCGCCCGAAGGCGAAAATCTCGAACTCGGCCTCCGGACATTTCACGGACATGGCGCCGACCGCCGCAAACGACAATTCCACGGGTGGGCAGATCGTCTGCGCGCCGAGCTGGATCAGGAATTTCGCGGAAGCCTCGTTGTAGACGTTAAGGAACGGACCCGTGACGAAGGCTTTGCCGGAGCGTGACGGCAGGCCGGACACGTCATTGATCTCGACCAGCCTCTCGTCTCCGCAAATGTCCTCGAGGCTTTTGCGCTCCCGGACCGTCGCGGGCGCGGCCAGCGTGGACAGCACCACCTGCTTGCCGCCGCGCTCCAGCCGTTCGATGATCGCCGGCCATACAGGATCGGAAAACGGCATGCGTTTTCCGCAGACGACTTCACCGACGTGAACGCGCTCGACCGGAGCCTCGTCCGCGATCCTGCGGTAAAAGTCCAGGAGACGGTTGGCTGGCCAGTGGAAGAAGACCGGTCCAAGCGTCAAGGCGATTCGCGTCGGGGCGATTTCCGTCAGGGTGATTTCGGGCACCGCCTATCTCCATTTCTTCTCGTAAGCGCCGGCCGTCTGCCGAGCCCCTTCCGACTGGCCAGCCAGAAGCCGATCGATGTCGACAGCGTCGCCGCCCTTTTCGACCGCGTCGACCGCTTTCCTGAAGGCGCGCACGACCTCGCTCACATAGCCCTTGCCGCGCTGGCGCCCCTCGATCTTCAAGGCAGTCACCCCGGCCGCCTTCAGGCCCGCGATCATGCCGCCGGCATTCAGGCTGACGGGATCCTCGAACAGATGGGACGTCTTGCCGCCGGCTTTGAACTTGCCTTTGCAGAGAGTGGGATAACCGACCGGCTGGCCGCGTCCGTACCGGTCGATGGTGAAGCCGGACAGCCGCGCCGTCGTGCCGTTCGGCTCTTCGTCATAGCTCACCATCTCCGGCGGCGAGCACACACCGTTGAGATTCGGCGATTTTCCCGTCGCGTATGACGAGAGATAGCAGCGCCCCTCGATCATCACGCAAAGGCCGCCGAAAACGAAGGCTTCCGTTTCCACGTCGATGGCGCGGTTCAGCGCCGCTATCTCCTGGAGCGAAAGGACCCTTGGAAGCACCACGCGGCGGATGCCGAACTGAGCCGCATAGAAGCCGATCGCTTCCGGCGTTGCCGCGGCAGCCTGCACCGACAGATGAAGGCGGATCTGCTTGTGGTTCTTCGCAACATGATCGAGGACGGCGAAATCCGCGGCGATGATGGCATCCGCGCCGCTTCCAGCGGCTGCGTCAGCAGCCTTCTTCCAGATGTCGACATCGTCGACGCGCGCAAAGGTATTGATCGCGACCAGAACCTTGCTGCCGTGGTCGTGCGCGAAGCGCACACCTTCGGCGAGCTCGTCCCGGGAGAAATTGAGCCCGGGAAAATTGCGGGCGTTCGTTTCATCGCGAAATCCGCAATAAACCGCGTTCGCGCCCGCCTGGACGGCTGCCCTCAACGTAGCGGGGGTCCCCGCCGGGCAAACAAGTTCCATGCGTGTCGTCGTCATGCTTTCCGCGCCTCGCTCGAGCTGCTGTCAGCCAATCGCCGTGCGACGCCCAAGGCACCGAGAACACCCGTATCGACACAGCGGGCCAGGGTGCCATGCAGTCCGAGCAGGTCTGCCGGACGAAGCTCAGCGTCCTCTATCGTGTTCCTCAAGGCGAGTACCGCTTCCGTGCGCCCGCTTATCGAGATCACGCGGCTGAAGAACATCGCATCGCCGTCCAATGTGCCGTCAAGCAGGCCCAGCAGGGTCAGAAGCGGCCCTTTGATCTGCACGTCCGATCGAGCAGCCTCGTCCTTGCTGACGACCCGGACGCTGGATCGTTGCCCGTCCGGGATCACACAGAACGCGAATGCGAGGTCGACAGGATCGATACCGAAGCAGGCCGAACGGGATTCGCCCAGACGCTCGAAAAGGCCGGGACGCCGCCTGGCAAGCGAGCGCAAGGACAATGTCAGCAACGGTCCGAGCGGCAGTCCTGCGACCGTCGGAAACAGGCGGCGAACAAATCCTGGTAACATTGGTTCGGCGTGTTGAGGCTGCATCTTCAAATGCTGTCCGGTCTACGTTCGATCACTGAGGTCTTACGGCCGGCTAGGCATCGCATCTCTTGGCGAGCAGCTTCGAAAAATTGTCCTTGTTGGGGCAGAAATCGCGATAGTGGCTCTCGAAATCGAAGGCCTGCATATGATCGTGACATCTGTGGCGATGCGGACATGTGATGCAGGTTCGGGACATGAAGTGGTCCCGCGCGAATTCCATTGTATGGAAGCTGTCGGGATCAATCCCGACTGAAAGCATCGCCAAGGTGAGGAAATCTTCCGAAGCATGAGGCAGATGCATGGCGGCATCGAACTCGCCGGGCGACATGCCGATGTCGTTCAGCATGCCTGCGCATTCCTCCGGCCCAAGCGCCCAAAACTCCCGTCGCGTGGCCTTGCTGCGTCTACGATCCTTGAAAATGGCGATCGCGGACCGGCAGGCTTCAAAAGTGCCGTTGATTAGGTTGCTGGCCATCTGAACGTCTTCCCGGCACTGCCTCGATATCGACCAGCCCTCAGGCGGTTGGATTCAATCTACTGTCCGCAAGCGGCGCGTTCTTTGACCTAGCGCAATGTTTTCGGGCGGCCGCTGTGAGAGAACGGGTGGCCGACGAACCGGTCGTGCCGGATTTCGCCATGCATTATCGCCTTCTTCCCCAGTTCTGTGATCTCGGATCCTTTCTTTCCTACCTGGACGGGAAAGGCCAGCTTCGGCAAATCAGCGCCCCGGTATCGACCCGGTTCGAGCTGACGGAGATCCATAAAAGGGTGATCGCGACGCACGGGCCGGCGCTGCGCATGACCATGCCGGTGGATGATCGGGGCGGCGGTTCGTCCTTTCCGGTCGTGGCAAATATCTTTGGGACGCGGGAGCGTGTCGCCTGGGGGCTGGGCACGGACATTCGCGGACTGGAAACCCTCGGCGCTCTGCTGGCGTGGATGAGGTCGCCGCAGGCTCCGCAGAACTTGCGCCAGGCCCGCCATATGTTCTCCGCAGCGCGCGGCGCGTTGGCGGCGCGACCGAAGATCGTATCGTCATCAAGACTATGGAGGGATGCGGAACCGGATTTCGCAATCCTTCCCGTCCAGACCTGCTGGCCGGAGGACGCCGGTCCCCTTATCACATGGCCCGTGGTCGTTACCCGGCCACCGGGCGACGGTGATCCCGGCAAGTATAATCTGGGCATATACCGGATGCAGGTCATTGCCCGGGATCGGGCGATCATAAGATGGCTGCCTATGCGAGGCGGCGCGGCCCACCATCGCATGTGGCAGGCGAGGGGGCTCGAGATGCCCGTCGCCGTCGTCATCGGCGCGGACCCCGCGACAATGATCGCAGCGGTGATGCCGGCGCCCGAAGGCGTATCGGAACTGTCGCTGTCCGGATTGATCAACGACCGACGGGTTGGACTGTCTCCATGCAAGAGCATCGAGCTCCATGTCCCCGCCAGCGCCGAGATCGTGCTCGAGGGAACCGTCTCACCCAACGAAACGGCGCAGGAAGGTCCCTTCGGCGACCACACCGGATACTATAACGGGGCGGAGCATTTTCCCGTCTTCAAGCTCAAGCGTATCCGCGTGAGGGACGGCGCAAACTATCTCACGACTTTCACCGGGCGCGCGCCCGACGAGCCGTCCGTCCTCGCCGAGGCGCTGCTCGACGTCTTCAAGCCGCTGCTGCGCCAGCAGATACCGGAAATACTCGACGTCTGGCTGCCGCCGGAAGCCTGTTCCTACAGGATCGCGGTCGTGTCGATCGTCAAGAAATATGCCGGACAGGCGCGGCGGGTGATGATGGGATTCTGGTCGCTGTTGCCGCAGTTCTCGATGACCAAGATGGTCGTCGTGGTGGACGACGACATCGACATCCGTTCGTGGCCGGACGTGATGTGGGCTGTCGCCACCCGCATGGATTTTTCGCGCGATCTGATGACGTTGGATCGAACCCCTATCGACACGCTCGACTTCGCGTCGCCGCTGGAAGGGCTTGGCGGAAAAATCGGATTCGACGCGACGCGCAAGATCGGGCCCGAAACGTCCCGTGAGTGGGGGAAGGAGCTGAAGATGTCCTCTCACATCGTTGAAAGGGTCTCCGAGCGTTGGGATGAGCTTTTCCCGCTGGCGACCGCTTCGGTGCAGAAATGACGAAACGGATCATAGTGGGGGTTACCGGTGCGTCCGGCTCGGTGCTGGCCCTCGAGACCATACGCCAACTGGTCAGAGGTGGAGCGGAAACGCATCTTGTCACTTCGAAGAGCGCGCGCATGACCATTGCTTATGAGCTCGGCGCCGACGGATTGGCACAGCTTGCCTCGCTCGCTAACCACACCCACTCTCCCCAGGACTTGGCAGCACCCATCGCCAGCGGCTCCTTCAGGACGGATGGCATGATCGTCGTGCCCTGCTCGATGCGGACCCTTGCGGCGATGGCGCACGGCCTGGGCGACAACCTCCTTACCAGGGCAGCCGACGTTGTCCTGAAGGAGCGGCGCCGCTTGGTAGTTGTGCCGCGTGAGGCGCCTCTGCATGAAGGGCATCTGGATGCGATGCTGAGATTGACGCGGATGGGAGCGATCATCGCGCCGCCGGTGCCGCCATTCTACGTCAAGCCGGCGTCGATCGAAGCGATGGTCGTCGAGATGGCGGCACGACTGGTCAATTGGGCCGGCGTGGACCCCGGCGACAAGCTGACCAGGTGGGGCGAAAAGAACGTCGCGACCCGTCAGCTGTTTTGATGGAGCCCTCCAATGGAGGAAAGATCCCGGCGAATTATGAGAAGCGGCAAGGCGAGCCGTATGATGTAAGGCGGCTTCATACGGCAAGGAAACAGTCGGCCATCATGTCGATGTTCGACGGTCTCAAACCGGACGACCTTGCCGCCTGGAAAGGCCTCACGCTAGACATTCTGATGAATGTGTACCCCAGTTGTTTTTCGCGGCTGTGGTCAAGATCGTTATGGTTCGGTGCCTTCTGCCAAGCGGTCCAAATAGGCTTGGTAGGCAAACACCCTATGTCGCTGTTTCCCAGTCACTTCGCGAACTATGCCGATCGAAATCAGGTGCCCTAGTGCCGAATTGATTGTCGGCTCTGAAAGAGACAGTTCCTGAGCTGCCTTTTGGATGGTCACGATCGCGCGACGTTGGAGAAGTCCGTGTACCATTCCGGCTGAGGCAGCGGCGCGGCCCAAATCCTGAATTCTGTGAGCGTCGGCTTCAAATAGGCGTAGCAGATCCCGGGCGGTCTTCGCCGCCTGATCGGCTGTCTCTGTTACGCCTTCGAGGAAGAACAATAGCCAGCTTTCCCAGTCGCCGGCCATTCTAACCCGCTGGAGCAGGTCATAGTAGATGTTGCGGTGGGTCTTGAAATAGAGGCTGAGGTACAGAGTGGGCTCTCTCAACACATTGTTGGCGCAAAGGAACAAGGTGATCAGTAGGCGGCCCAGACGGCCATTGCCATCCAGAAACGGGTGGATCGTCTCGAACTGGACATGCGCCAATGCTGCCTTGACGATGTTCGGAAGGCGGTCGTCTGCGTGCAAGAATTTCTCGAAAGCGTCGAGACATTCCATCAACCGATCGGGAGGAGGGGGGACAAACATAGCGTTGCCTGGCCGCGTTCCTCCGATCCAGTTCTGCGAATGCCTAAATTCGCCAGGTTGGGATGAGGCGCCCCGCCCCGCCTTTAGGAGAACGCCGTGAATTTCGCGGATCAATCGGAGGGAAAGGGGAAATCCCTCCCGCATACGCTCAAGGCCATATTCAAGAGCGGCGATATAGTTGGAGACCTCTTCAACGTCATTCAGTGGGACCAGCGGCAGCTCATCTGCTTCAAATAGCAGCAAGTCAGAGAGTGACGATTGGGTGCCTTCGATCTGGGACGACAGCAGTGCCTCTTTCCGCACGTACATGAAGATAAACAAGGGTGGTGCGGGAAGAATAGACGTAACCCCGTCCAAACGGCCCAGAGCGAGGTTTGCACGTTCTGTAAGCTCTGAAAATGTGCCAAGATTGATGGGAGGTTTTGGCGGGAGTGGTGGAGGCATGAATGCCCGCACTTTTTCTCCCGCGACCGAGGTCTCGATCCATAGCCCAAGACGGCTGCCCTGATCCGGCATAAGGCAAGGATCCTTTTGTTAGCTTTTATCTAACGAAAGGATAAAGCCAATTCCTTGTCTTAGGAAGTCGCTTGTATATGCTTTGTTCCGTTTCCACCCGAAATTCGTGGCATTTTCTCACTCAGTCACCGCCTTCGCCGATCCAGGTGAAAATGCGCCACCATTGCCCTAGCGTCCAACCGCGGTGACAGCGGCGAATTGACCGAGCAGCCGCATCGAAAGCGCCCCGTCCCTTGCGATCGTCGCGATGTCGTCAAAGAGAAGGGCGAAGTCCTGGTAGACGCTGCTGTCCCGTTCGGCCTCTCCTATCTCGTCAAGATCCTGCAAGAACAACAGAATGGTCTCGATATGCGCGCGTTGATGGCGAGCGTTGGTGAGGTGCTCGCGGGCCGCGGGCCCTATTTCCAGGCTGGCGAAGCGGGATAACGTCTCGTCGAGCTTGGATCGGCACCGGCAGTCCAAACCCGCCTCGTTGATCAGCCCTGCCAGCCGGGCAACGGTGCTCGCCATTCCTGCCGCGCTGTTTTCGGTAAGGCCGTGCTTCATCTTTTTCTTCTCCCGTCGCAGACAGTCTGCCTGGAGTCGCTGTGCAGTTGACCCGTGCCCTGGGCAGCCTGGCCGAGAAGAGCGAGACACGTCCCATGCCGGAACCAAGTCGCTGGGCTGCTTCAAGAACAATCTTCAAGATAGTCGATGCTTGCGAGGGATGTTTGCGCTGGATCAAACACCAAATCGATCCTCGCATCTATTGCGCCATACTTGTCCTTCTTGCCGGTCGTCCAATGGGCGGGCGAGGCCGGAGGAGATGCACCGCCATTCCGGGGGGACGGGTCGCATGGGCGCCGACGGCAACTTCAAGGCCTTCAAAACGAGGCCGGTGCACCGGCCGTTTCGACCGTTCTTTCTCGTGGCTGTTGTCGATGCCGTCCTCGGCGGCAGTGGCTGGTTGCCGTCGGCGTTCGGGCCGCAAGCCTACGGCCCGACGGGGCTCTCTGCCGGCGACTGGCACCGCGACATGCTCCTGTTCGGAATGGTTCCAGCAATGCTGAGCGGCTTCCTGCTGACCGCGCTGCCTCGCTGGACGGGACATCGCGCGGTGTCGTCGCGCACGACACACCTGCTCGTTCTCCTGTGGGCCTGCAGCCGTGTCGCCTTCCTGCTGCGGTTGCCGTCGCTCGGGCTTGCGTTCCCGGCCGTCTGGATGCTTGCATTGTTGTCGATCGCGGCCAAAGCCGTGATCGCCAGTCGGGATCGTCGTAATTTGAAAATACTGCTTCTCCTGGCCGTTTTTTGCGTCAGCAACGGACTCGTCGCAGCATCGTACCAGGTCGAGCTTGCACTGAGACTGGCGCTCGTCTCGATCATTGGCCTCGTCGTTATCATCGGAGGGCGGGTCGTGCCGGCCTTGACCGTCGCCTATATCGAGAGCGCCGGCGGTCGGATCGTCCTCTCCCGCTCTGTTTCCAGGGAGCGCGCGGCAGCGCTGATAACGATTTGCGCGCTTTGTTCGTGGGTTGTCGCGCCGGAGGCGCAACTCACCGGCATTGCCTGCGGTCTCGCCGCGTTCAGCCAGGCGATCCGGGCCGCGCAATGGAAAGGCTGGCGCAGCCTGTCGTCGTCGACGGTGCTTGGCCTTCACATCGGATATGGCGGGATCATCCTCGGCTTCGGATTGCTGGCGATCCATATCTTCGCACCGGCAATGCTGGGCCAGGCGACGGCTGTTCATGCATGGACCGTCGGCGCTATCGGAACCATGGCGCTGGCCATCATGGCCAGCATGATCCGCAGGCATAGCCGGCTCGCCTTCATGCCCTCGACGCCCGCGACCGGGGCGCTCGCGGCGATGACGGCCTGCTGCCTGTCACGCTTGCTGGTCGAAGCGCTGCCCGGCTATACCGGCCCCCTGCTGAGTTTTTCCGGCGCTTTGTGGATCGTCGCGTTTGGCCTGTTTCTGATGGCCTATCGCGGGCCTCTTTTCAGCGTTGGCGCGAAATAGCCTACCAGATCCAGAAAAGCAGGACCCACCCCGCCACTGCGGGTGCCATCGCCAGGCCGACAAGGGACAGGGCGAGGACTCGCCGGGCGGGTTCCCGGCTGTAAATTCCCGTCACCTGCCAGCACAGGATCCCGGACCAGCAGGTCGCCATCGTCAGCATCGCGGCACGCAGCAGGTCTATGAAGGGCAGCGATATCCCATCCGACCGCAATTGACTGACCGTAAGGCTGGAGAGGCCGAGGAAGACTCCGGCGCCGGCCAAGGGAATGAGCGACTGGGCAAGATGATGAAGCCTCAGCGTTCGCCAAGGCCCAAGGCTGCGGGCGGCCAAAGCCAGCAGGGACAGCGTCGACGCGCCGCAGGCGAAGGCCGCCGCAAGCACATAGGCGATGAGCAAGGCTCCATCGAGCAGGGTCATCACATCGCCGGGATAATTCGTCAGGATCCACCACGGCGCCGCGGTTTCGAGCGGCCAGGTTACTCCGTTTTCGATCAGCCGTTCCGCCGCCCATAGCTTCGCTTGCACGAACCACGGGCTGACCGACCATTGAAACGCGCCGACGGCCAAGCCCATCAGGCCAACCACGATCAGGATCGTTTCCCAGGGTTTGGCGACAGTGCCCGCGACATGGACAATTTCGTGGTTTGGCGAGCGGCGGGCCAGACGGATTGCTCCGCGGAAACCGGCGCAGCGTCCGCACATATGGCAGTCGCTGGCGCCGCGCATGGTCCGGATGGGCACCAGCGGCGCGCAATTGACCGCCCTTGGCTTGGTTCCCGAGAGTTGCGAAAGTTGCCAAAGCGGCGGATCGACACGGAAATGCAGCGGGGCGAGTTTTGCCAGCAGGCCGAAAACCCCGCTCACCGGGCAAAGATAGCGGCAC
>NZ_RZTO01001439.1:0-637 GCF_003997225.1 Mesorhizobium sp. M2C.T.Ca.TU.002.02.1.1 | reverse complement strand
GAGGACAACAAGAGTGCCGACGCCCTGTCCGGCGAGCTAAGCAAAAAGAGAAAGATCAGCCAGCAGGCGCTGAGCCAGGTCGAGATCCTCAACCAGCAGATCGCGGCGCTGCGCAAGCAGATCGGCGCGCTGGAAGACGCGCTCAACGTCTCCGAGCAGCGCGACCGCGACTCCAACACCAAGATCGCCGATCTTGGCCGGCGCCTGAACGTCGCGCTGGCGCAGCGCGTCCAGGAGCTCAACCGCTACCGCTCCGACTTCTTCGGCCGCCTGCGCGAGATCCTCGCCGACCGCGAGAACATCCGCATCGTCGGCGACCGTTTCGTCTTCCAGTCGGAAGTGCTGTTCCCGACGGGCTCCGACGTGATCAACGACGCCGGCAAGGTCGAGATGAAGAAGCTCGCCGACGCCATCATCGAATTGCAGAAGGAAATCCCGCCGGAGATCAGCTGGGTGCTGCGTGTCGACGGCCACACCGACAACCAGCCGCTGTCCGGCACCGGCCGCTATCGCGACAACTGGGAATTGTCGACCGCGCGCGCCACCTCGGTGGTGAAGTTCCTGATCGAGAACGGCGTGCCGGCCAACCGGCTGGTGGCCGCAGGCTTCGGCGAGTTCCAGCCGCTCGATCCAGCCG
>NZ_RZTO01001438.1:0-644 GCF_003997225.1 Mesorhizobium sp. M2C.T.Ca.TU.002.02.1.1 | reverse complement strand
CCGTGGCGCGGGACACTGTTTTTGCCCTGCGCCGCCAGATCGCGAAGATCGAGGGAACGCTGCCCGAGCGCCTGCAGGCGCCGGCGCTCGGCGTGTCTGGAGCAATTCCAGGAAAAGTGCGAAGCGGTTTTCCGTCCGGAATTGCGGAAAATCAAATATCCAACAATGCCGCCGGGTCTGACATGACGCTTGTCCGGCGCGGCCTTGCCGTGGCTTCGGCGGACGCCTTCCTGCGCACCGGCATCGAGCGCCTCGACACCGCCCTCGGCGGCGGCCTGCCCAGGGCGGCGCTCAGCGAGATCCATGGCCTGGAGACCCGCGATGCCGGCACTGTGGCCGGCTTCGCGCTGTCGCTCGTGAGCCTGATCCTCAAGGAAAGGCAGGGCCTTCCGATCCTCTGGGTCGGGACGGCGGAAATCTTCCATGAGGCAGGTCTTCCCTATGCCAGGGGCCTTCACGCCCTGTTCGGCATCGAGCCGGAGCAATTGCTGTTTTCCGAGGCGCCGAAGCTGCTCGACGCGCTCTGGATCGCCGAGGAGGCCGCCCGCATGACCGCCTTCGCCGCGGTCATCCTCGAGATCCGCGGCAGTCCGCAACGGCTCGACCTCACCGCCACGCGGCGGCTGCACGCGCGGGCGCAAAAC
>NZ_RZTO01001437.1:0-656 GCF_003997225.1 Mesorhizobium sp. M2C.T.Ca.TU.002.02.1.1 | reverse complement strand
CAGCATGACGATGTCGGGCACGCGCCCGCCCGGCATCTGAGCCGCGATCTCACAGGCAACCGTCGCCTGGCCCTCGATGATGTCCCTGTGGTCGAAAGGCGGCACCATATGCGCGCCCGCGCTCTCGGTGAATTCGAAGGCGGCGCGGTAGCAATCGTCGAAGAAGTCGCCGACCAGCCTGATCTCGACGAATTCGCCGCCGAACAGCCGCGTCTTGTCGATCTTCTGCTGCGGCGTCGTCACCGGCATGAACACGACGCCCTTCTTGCCGAAATGGCGGCAGACGAAGGCGAAGCCCTGCGCATGGTTGCCGGCAGAGGCGCAGACGAACAGCTCGGCATTGTTGCCTGCGGCGAGCGCCTTGCGGAAGAAGTTGAAGGCGCCCCTGATCTTGTAGGAACGCACCGGTGTCAGGTCCTCGCGCTTCAAAAGCACGCGGGCACCGGTCTTCTTCGACAGATAATCGTTCTCCTGCAGCGGCGTTTCCGGAAAGATTCCGCGGATCGCCTCGGCAGCCACGGCCACGCGGACGGAAAAGCTGTTCACCACAAGTCCCTCGTTTTCGACCTCGCCGGCGCGCGGCAGCCCCCTGCCGGTGCCCGCAAACCTTCCTGCCGCCCTTTTGGCTTTCGCGCAACACCAGGATGGTCCTCGCC
>NZ_RZTO01001436.1:0-660 GCF_003997225.1 Mesorhizobium sp. M2C.T.Ca.TU.002.02.1.1 | reverse complement strand
GCTCTTCTCTCCGTCATTGCGTCTTGGCGTCACCGGGCTCTCCCGCGCCGGCAAGACCGTCTTCATCTCCGCCCTCGTCCACAATCTCATCCATGGCGGACGCCTGCCGCTGTTCGAAGCGCAGAAATCCGGCCGCATCGCCCGCGCCTTCCTCGAGGAGCAGCCGGACGACGCCGTTCCGCGTTTCCAGTACGAGGACCATGTTGCGGCTTTGGTGAACGACCGCGTCTGGCCGGACTCGACGCGCGCCATCTCCGAGCTCAGGCTCACCATCGAATATGAGTCGGCTTCCGGCTGGAACCGGTTGTTTTCCGCCGGAAAGCTGTCCATCGATATCGTCGACTATCCCGGCGAATGGTTGCTTGACCTGCCGCTGCTCGGCAAATCCTTCGCCGATTTTTCGCGCGAGGCGGTCGAGCTGGCCGCCCTGCCCGTCCGTTGCGACCTGTCTCAGGCCTGGCGCGAGCTGGCTTCCACCGTCAATCCCGATGCCGACGCCGACGAGATGACGGCGCGCCGTCTCGCCGAGAGCTTCGCCGCCTATCTCAAGGCCTGCAAGCTCGACGACCGCGCGCTGTCGACGCTGCCCCCCGGCCGTTTCCTGATGCCGGGCGATCTCGAAGGTTCTCCGGCGCTCACCTTCGCGCCGCTGATGACATT
>NZ_RZTO01001435.1:0-661 GCF_003997225.1 Mesorhizobium sp. M2C.T.Ca.TU.002.02.1.1 | reverse complement strand
GAGATAGCCATTGTCGAGCAGCAGCGCCTCGATCAGGCCCGTCTTCGCCGACAGCAGCACCATCATGCCGTTGACGCTGGGCAGGCCGAGCTTCGGATTGTCGAAGAAGCCGGGGCTGATCTTGATCGCGAAACCGTCGATACCCGGCACATAGGCGGTCTTCACGTCGACCTCGCCGCGATGCTCAGGTATGTCGAGCCGCAAGATTGGCGGCATCGCCACCGGCAGCGTGGCCAAGGCGCGAAAGGCGTTCTCGACGCAGGCGACCGCTTCCAGATCGAGCGTCACGATCTTGCGCAGTTCCGCCTCGGTGAGGATGGTCATCCGGCTCATGCTGCACGCTCCGCGATTGCCTCGCCGCAGACGATGCGGCGGTGCAGGCCCATGTCGATGTTGCGGCCGGAGAGGATGAGCACGGCCGGGCCGCTCACACTGACCTTCCCGGCAAGCAGCGCGCCTATGCCGACGGCGCCGGCGCCTTCGACGATCTCGCGCTCCTGCTCATAGGCATGGCGGATGCCGGCGGCGATCTCGTCCTCGGCAAGCAGGACCACGTCATCCAGCAGGCGGCGGCACATGGCGAAGGTCAGCCGATTGTCGAGGCCAATGCCGCCGCCGAGCGAGTCCGCCAAGGTCGGCAGTTCCTCGACCTGCACTGGAC
>NZ_RZTO01001434.1:0-662 GCF_003997225.1 Mesorhizobium sp. M2C.T.Ca.TU.002.02.1.1 | reverse complement strand
TCGTCGACAGCGTCACATAGAAGCCGCCGAGCATGCCGCCGGCAATGAACAGCCAGGGCGCCGGCGCTTTCCAGTCGAGCGAGATGCCCTGCAGCTTCACCACCGAGACCGCGATGATGCCGAGCACGATGGCTCCGGACAGGAAGGAGAACGCGGCGGCGGCCACTGGAAGGCCGAGGCCCTTTGCCAATTGCGAATTGATCGGCGCCTGGATGGCGATGAAGGCGCCGGACAGGATTCCAAGCAGGGACCAGACAGCGCCCATCATCGTACCGCCCCTACTTGACGTCGGCCGCGACCTTCAGCGACACGATCTTGTCGGGGTCCTGCACCGGCTCGCCGCGCTTGATCTTGTCGACATTCTCCATGCCTTCGATGACCTGGCCCCACACCGTGTACTGGCGGTTGAGGAAGGCGGCGTCGTCGAAGCAGATGAAGAACTGCGAGTTCGCCGAGTTCGGGTTCTGGGCCCTGGCCATCGAGCAGGCGCCGCGGCCGTGATTGGCGTTGGAGAACTCGGCCTTGAGGTCCGGCTTGTCGGAGCCGCCCATGCCCGCGCGCGACGGCGCATAGGTCGGCTTCGAGGAGTTGCCGAACTTGACGTCGCCGGTCTGCGCCATGAAGCCGTCGATGACGCGGTGGAACACCACGCCGTCATAAGC
>NZ_RZTO01001433.1:0-664 GCF_003997225.1 Mesorhizobium sp. M2C.T.Ca.TU.002.02.1.1 | reverse complement strand
TCCCAAGGCAGCGCGCGCCCTGGTTGACGAGCTCTCGGCCTTCGTCGCGGCAAAACCCGAGACCGCCGCCGGTCGGTGTTCGCTCGCCGAATTGCGCGGCGAGATCATCGACGGCGCCAATCTGGTGCGGCTGGCCGAGACCGAAATCCTGTCGCCCCTCGATGCGCGCGCCAAGGTCATGATTCTGGAAGCCGCAAAGCGCGTCTCCCTCATAACGGCGGTCAGCCCCCGCGCGCTGGTCGACATCGCCTATGTCGTGTTCGAGGCCGGGCGCCTGATCCGGCGGCTCTCCGAACTCTACGGCGGCCGTCCGGGCACGCTCGGTTTCTTCCGGCTGGCGCGCGGCGTGCTCGCGCATCTGGCGGTGACAGGATCGATCGCGGTCGGCGACAGTTTCGTTCAGCAGATCGTCGGCCATGGGCTTGCCGCGAAACTCTCGGCGAAACTCGGCGAAGGCGTGGTCAACGGCATGATGACGGCGCGCATCGGCATCGCGGCGATGGAAACGGCCCGTCCCTTGCCGTTCATCGCCGTGAAGCGCCCCGGCCTCGGCGATTTTCTCTCGGCGCTGACCTCGTTCGCGGCGCGGAAGGACGGTCAGGCAGAAGGATAGGGTAAACGCGAAAACCGCCGCCAGTGACGAAGCATTAACCAATCTTCGCCA
>NZ_RZTO01001432.1:0-664 GCF_003997225.1 Mesorhizobium sp. M2C.T.Ca.TU.002.02.1.1 | reverse complement strand
TATTTACTTTGCGCCAAATATCGCCATCACGCGGCGTAAGCGTCCTTCAGTTGCTGAGCAATAATTCATGAAACAAATACTGGACAAATTTATCAGCCGTTAAGCCAGGCGCGCTATCTGGATCGGTGTCGCCGGTAACCGGGCGACATGCGGGGAAGAACATCGTCTCAACCGACGGATGAGCCGGTCGGACAGACACCGGGGGAGCCAGCACGAGCTCCATGGGAATGGGATGAAGCTGTCATCGACCGACGCCGCCCCGCGTCTCATCGGACTGGTCTGGCCTTTCGTCGCGGTCGTGCTGATCCAGGCGCTGGTTGCGACGCTCAGCCTCCACACGCTGTCTGCCGTGCGCGCCTATGTCGGCGGCGAAAGCCAATGGTCGAAGGGGCAGAAGCACGCCATCTATTTCCTCAGCCTCTATGCCGACACCGGCCGGGAAGAGTATTTCAACGAATATCGCCAGGCCATCGCCGTGCCGCTAGCCGATCGCGCCGCGCGGCTGGCGCTCGAACAGGCCGAGCCCGACACGAACGCGGCCCGGCTTGGCTTTCTTGGCGGCAACAACCACCCCGACGATGTCGCCGGCCTGATCTGGCTGTTCCGGAATTTCCGCGGCGTCAGCTATCTCGACACCGCGATCCGCCACTGGACGGATGCCGAC
>NZ_RZTO01001431.1:0-666 GCF_003997225.1 Mesorhizobium sp. M2C.T.Ca.TU.002.02.1.1 | reverse complement strand
GCTCCATTCTTATTGTCGATGTCAGCGCCGATGCCGCCACGCGTGGCAGGATCGCCGCCTACCGGCAGCATTTCTTCATGCGCCTCGCCGACAAAGGCCATGAGCGGCTGGTGCCGGTCGAGGCTCTGGATGGCGCGCTCAAGCACCGGGTCGCCGCCCGGCTGGAGGCGATTTTTCCAATGTCGCAGGCCTAGCCGCCGACCGCGGCGAGCGCAGGCGACTTTCGCGTGAAAAGCGCTATCATGGCCGCGTCTCAGTGGCGGCCGGGGGTGGGCCATGGAAGCAGCGGATTTCATGCCGAGCGAGGCGGTGATCGCGGGCATCAGACGCGGCATCGAGGATTATGAGGCGAAACGGGCGTCGGTCCAGAGGCAGGTGCGCTGGCGGGTGCCGGTGTTCGTCGGCCTGGTCGTCGTCTTCGTCGCGCTGATAGCCTGGCTGTTCAACGCCGCCGCCGATCCTCACGAACAATGGCTCTCGACGCCGCATGTCTTTCTCTATCTCGGCGGCATGGTCGCCGCAGTGGTGCTCTATTTCCAGGCGCTGAGGCCGGCGACCCGGCTGCAGCAATCCTTCCGCGACACGCTGCTGCCGATGATCTTCGGCTTCGTGCGCGACGTGCGCTACCAACATGGCGCGCGGCCGAGCTCCTTCGACAGGATGCCG
>NZ_RZTO01001430.1:0-677 GCF_003997225.1 Mesorhizobium sp. M2C.T.Ca.TU.002.02.1.1 | reverse complement strand
CAGCCGGCGGAGCCCGCGGCGCCCCCGCCGGTCCCCGCCGTCAATCCCAGGCGCTCGGTGACGCCGGACTACATCATCTGCCTCGAGGACGGGAAGAAGTTCAAATCGCTGAAGCGCCATATCGGCGTGCATTTCGGCCTGACGCCCGAAGCCTACCGCACCAAATGGGGCTTGCCCGTCGACTACCCGATGGTGGCTCCCAACTATGCGGCCTCGCGCTCGCAGCTCGCCAAGTCGATCGGCCTCGGCCGCAAGGCGGAACCGGAGCCGGCGAAGCCCGCCAAGGGCCGGAAGGCCAAGGCGCCTGCCTGAAATAACGCGCCTGCACCAATGGTTTAAGCAAGCCTGCCGAGGAATCCGCCTTGGCAGGCTTTCCGTTTTTATGGCTTGGTTACCACCGGAGATTGGGGGGACAGGCCATGAACTACGCCAGGATGCTGATCGAGAAGGAAGCGCCGGCGGAATACGGCTACGACCGCATCCGCTACAACCTCTCCGAAAGCTCGATCGCCGACCAGAAGCTCTCCGACATCGGTCTGACGCTGCCGGACCTCACCTTGTTCTATGGCGAGCATCGCGGCGACAAGGAGTTGCGGGCGCTGATCGCCGGGCAGGACAAGGGCGTTTCTCCCGACGATGTGCTGGTGACGGCGGGCGCAGCCGGCGCGTTGTTCATC
>NZ_RZTO01000142.1:0-10233 GCF_003997225.1 Mesorhizobium sp. M2C.T.Ca.TU.002.02.1.1 | reverse complement strand
CGCCATCGCTGAGGATCCGAGCCGCGCCTTCGACTATACGGCGCGCGGCAACATGGTCGCCGTCATCTCCAACGGCACCGCCATCCTCGGCCTCGGCAATCTCGGCGCGCTGGCCTCCAAGCCGGTGATGGAGGGCAAGGCGGTGCTGTTCAAGCGCTTCGCCGATGTCGATTCCATCGACCTCGAAGTGGCGACCGAGGACGCCGACGAGTTCATCAATTGCGTGCGCTTCCTCGGGCCTTCCTTCGGCGGCATCAATCTCGAGGACATCAAGGCGCCGGAATGCTTCATCATCGAGCAGCGGCTGCGCGAGCTGATGGACATTCCCGTCTTCCATGACGACCAGCACGGCACCGCCATCATCTCGTCCGCCGGGCTGATCAACGCGCTGGAGATCACCGGCCGCGACATGAAGACCACGAAGCTGGTCTGCAACGGCGCCGGCGCCGCCGGCATCGCCTGCATCGAACTGATGAAGGCGATGGGTTTTTCGCCGGAAAACATCACCCTGTGCGATACCAAGGGCGTGGTCTTCCAGGGTCGCACCGAAGGCATGAACCAGTGGAAGTCGGCGCACGCGGTCAAGACCGAGGCGCGCAGCCTGGCCGAGGCGCTGGATGGCGCCGACGTCTTCCTCGGCCTGTCCGCCAAGGGAGCGCTCACCACCGCCATGGTGCAGTCGATGGCCAAGAACCCGATCATCTTCGCCATGGCCAATCCCGACCCGGAGATCACGCCCGAGGAAGTGGCCGAGATCCGCACCGACGCCATCATGGCGACCGGCCGCTCGGACTATCCCAACCAGGTCAACAATGTGCTGGGCTTCCCCTACATCTTCCGGGGCGCACTGGATGTGCGCGCCACCACCATCAATGACGAGATGAAGATCGCGGCCGCCAGGGCGCTGGCAGAGCTGGCGCGCCAGGACGTGCCGGACGACGTCGCCGCCGCCTACCAGGGCAACCGGCCGAAATTCGGCCCCAACTACATCATCCCGGTGCCGTTCGACCCGCGCCTGATCTCGGCGATCCCGCTGGCGGTGGCGAAGGCGGCGATGGACTCCGGCGTCGCCCGCAAGCCGATCCTCGATCTCGACCGCTACGCGCAGGAGCTGTCGGCCCGCCGCGACCCGATCGCCTCGACTTTGCAGCGCATCTACGACCGCGTGCGCCGCCAGCCCAAGCGCATCGTCTTCGCCGAGGGCGAGGAAGAGCAGGTGATGCGCGCCGCCGTCTCCTATGTGAACCAGAAGCTCGGCACCGCGATCCTGCTCGGCCGCGACGATGTCATCAAGGACAATGCCAGGAATGCCGGCGTCGACCTGAACAAGCCGGGCCTCGAGATCATCAATGCCAGGCTGTCGCGCCGCAACGGCATCTACACCGACTATCTCTACGAGCGCATGCAGCGGAAGGGCTTCCTGTTCCGCGACTGTCAGCGCCTGATCAACAACGACCGCAACCATTTCGCCGCCTGCATGGTGGCGCTGGGCGACGCCGACGGGATCGTCACTGGCGTCACCCGCAATTATTCCACCGCGCTCGACGACGTGCGCCGCGTCATCGACGCCAAGCCCGGCCACCGCGTCATCGGCGTGTCGATCGTGCTCGCGCGCGGCAGGACGGTGCTGGTCGCCGACACCGCCGTGCACGACATGCCGAATGCGGAACAGATCGCCGACATCGCCGAGGAGGCAGCCGGGTTCGCCCGCCGCATGGGCTATGAGCCGAGGCTCGCCATGCTTGCCTATTCCACCTTCGGCCATCCGCAGGGCGAACGGTCCGAGCGTGTGCAGGAAGCGGTGCGCATCCTCGACAAGCGCCGCGTCGATTTCGAGTATGACGGCGAGATGGCGGCCGACGTGGCGCTCAACCCGCGCGCCATGGCGCAATATCCTTTCATCCGCCTGACCGGACCGGCCAATGTGCTGGTGATGCCGGCATTCCACTCGGCCTCGATCTCGACCAAGATGCTGCAGGAGCTCGGCGGCTCGACCGTCATCGGCCCGCTGCTGGTCGGCCTCAACAAGCCGGTCCAGATCGTGTCGTTGAACGCCAAGGACTCCGACATCGTCAACATGGCGGCGATCGCGGCCTACACGGCGGGGAATTGACGGACAACAGTCCGACCGTTTCTTTTGCTTGAGCCAAAGCAAAAGGCCCGCGGCAATGCCGCGGGCCCTTCCTTTTGAGATATTTAGGTTCGATCAGAAGGTGCGCTGGAAGCGGACGATGCCGCCCCAGCTGTTCTTCTTGTCGGCCTTGGTGAAGTTGAAATCGTCGGCCTGGCCGAACTTGCCGTCATGGTAGTAGTCAACTTCGGTCGTGACCGTGAAGCCGGGAACGGGCGTGTAGGCTACGTTTGCCGCGACAGCGAGGTTCTTGGCGTCGTCGGCCGAGACCTGGAGGTTGAAGGCGGTCTTGGGGTCGAATTTGTAGGTGCCGCCGCCCCAGACGGCCCAGTTGCCGCCCCAGGGCTTGTAGAAGCCGCGACCCTTGGCGTGGTCGACGAAATTGTCGTCGGTGCCGTAGCCGCCCATGATGAACAGCGACAGTTCCTTGGTGACGTTGACGTCCAGGCGAACCTTGCCGGCCACTTCCTCGTAGTTGCTGTCATAGGCGACGACGCCGGTGATCGCGCCCCAGTCGCCCTTGTACTTCAGGCCGCCGACGACATGCGGAACGTAGCTGTCGATCGTGCCGGCGATGAGGACGGCGCCGCTGCTGCTGGTGACGTCGGCACCCTCTTCGAGCGAGACCACGCCCGAGAAGCCGCTGCCGGCGTCGAAATAGTAGCTGACGACGTTGGTGACCTTGATGCCGTACGGGATGATCGTGTCCTGCACGACGTTGCCGGCATAGCCGATGAACTGGTCATAAGGCGTCTCATCCACACCGACGCGCAGGCCGCCGAGCTGGACCCAGCCGAATTCCAGGTTCACCGCCGACGCGCCATCCTTGAAGTTGAAGCGGGTCTCGGTATAGGTCTTCAACGTGCCAAGCTCCGTCTCCTGGCCGGTCCAGGTCCTCAGCGCGAAACGGGCGTTCTTTTTCCAGCTGTTCTGCGGGTCGCCGTCCATGACGTCCTTCGTCTTGCGGCCGTCGAGGGTGCCGGGATCGTCGAAGCCGGCGTCGTAGCGGATATAGCCGCCGACGCGCAGGCAGGTCTCGGTGCCCGGGATGTAGAAGTAGCCGGCGCCATAGACGTCGCAGATCTTGACGTATTCGGCCGGTTCCGGCTCGGCGACGGTCACCGCGTCGGCGGCGCGGGCGCCCGAAACTGCGATCAGGGCCGCAGCGGAGCCGAGAAGAAGGCTCTTGATGTTCATTTTCTTGAATCTCCAGTCAAAGGTTCAAGACAGGCCTGACATGCCGTTCGGCTTTTGCCACCCCCGTCCCCATCGTTGAAAAAGTCGCGCACCGGCGCCGCTTCTTCGCCTTGGACATGGCTTAATCGGCCGTCACGTACAACAGAGATTGTGTCTGAAAGGCGGCTTTTTGACTCTTAGGAAGGTCTTGTTGCCAAAACATCACGTCATATATTTGTAAAAATGGCACATATTGCACACTCTATACAATGGAAACGCGTAGAAAGGTGCGGAAATGTCCCAAATGTGCCAATTATTACAGATTTATGACAATGAGTTTGCCGGCTAAATTTACAAGCCGGATAACGCGAAAATGCGACTCCGGCAGAAAGGTCAGGACAGGGCGCGGGCGGCGCGTATAACGTCCTCGACCATGTCTTCCCTCAGCATCTCGATGGGGACGCGGCCGTCGAGCTCGGGCGAGGGCCGGCTCAGCCAAAACCAGGCAAGCCTCGGATTGGCGATCGCCGAAAGCACGTCGCCGATCCCCGGAACCGGCCTGCCATCGACGAATTGGGTCAAGGGGAAGACATGCTTGCGGCCGCCCTTGCGCAGGGCGACGACCTCGCCGCGCCTTTGCCAGCGATGCAGCGTGGAGCGCGGGATGCGGAGCTTTTCTTCCAGATAGGTCGAGCCGGCGACCTCGCCGGCCCAATCCTCGATCAGCATCGATTGGAGCTCCGCGGCTCGCTCGGCGATCGGCTGGACCGCAGGCTTCCCTGTCTCCGATTGCAGTGGCAAGCGCTCAAGGGCGCGGTCCGATGTGGCCGAACCGTCGCTTGCGGTCTTGTTCGTCATCACGCGAAAGAAGTCGGAGGCAAGGTCGGTCCACTCACCCTTGAACGAGCTGATGGCAAGGCGCTGTGCCGGCGGCAGGAAGGGAAGGGCGGCAGCCACATGGCCCGCGATCCTGCTTGCCGAAGCCAGCGCCTCGGCATCCAGCATGACGCCATGCCGCATCAGCGCCTGTCGCACGGCTTCGGCCATAAGCCCTGCCAATGCCTCTTGTGAAATCCCGTCGGACGGGTTCTGGAATCTGCTCATGAGTCTGTCTTGCGGCCCGCGCTCCTCCCCAGGCGCCGGCGGTTGGCGAAAACCCTATCGCGGAAAATAAGAAACGCGACGGTATCGGGCCCCGCGGCCCGGCAGCTTGCTGGCTTGCATCTTCACACCCCTGGTTTGGCATGCCGAAATGTCAGTCGCGGAACGCCCCACACTGCCTGTATGAGCGCTCTATGACAGGCGTGCGACAGCTGGCGCACTACCTTTTCCCCTTGTGGGAGAAGGTGGATCGGCGCGCAGCGCCGAGACGGATGAGGGATGTTCCGGCTTGGCGCAGTTACGCCGAATTGCGAAGAGCAATTCGGGGCAATCCGACCTTTCCCACAAGGGGAGAGGTAAGAGGTGCTACAATAGCCCGGCCTGCTCGGCCTCGCGGCGCAGGTTCTGGCGTGGGCGCGGGCCGATCTGCTGGATCACCAGCCCGGCGGCCAGCGAGCCGAGGTCGCCGCAATCCTTGAGGCTGCGGCCGGTCGTGTAGCCGTAGAGGAAGCCGGCGGCATAGAGGTCGCCGGCGCCGGTCGTGTCGACCAGTTCCTTGATCTTCGTCGCCTCGATGGTGACGATCTCGTCGCCGCGCACGATCACCGAACCTTTTTCGGAACGGGTGACGGCGGCTATTCTGCAATCCTTGCGGATGGCCGCGAGCGCCTCCTCGAAAGAGGCGGTCTGGTAGAGTGACTTGATCTCGTGGCTGTTGGCAAAGACAATATCGACGGTGCCCGACCGCATCAGCTCGAGGAACTCGTCGCGGTAGCGGTCGACGCAGAAGGAATCCGACAGCGTCATCGACACTTCGCGCCCCGCCGCGTGCGCCAGCCTGGCGGTCTGCCGGATCGCTTCCTTGGCGCGCGGCGGATCCCACAGATAGCCCTCGAAATAGGTCACCTTGGCGCCGGCGGCCTTGTCGGCCTCGACGTCTTCCGGGCCAAGCTCGACGCAGGCACCGAGATAGGTGTTCATCGAACGCTCGCCGTCTGGCGTGACGAAGATCATCGAGCGCGCGGTCGGCGGTTCGCCCGCGAGCGGCCTGGTGTCGAAGGCAACGCCCTGGGCGTGGATGTCATGGGTGTAGATGCCGCCCAGCGCGTCGTTCGACACCTTGCCGAAGAAGGCGGCGCGCCCGCCGAGACTGGCGACCCCGGCCGCCGTGTTGCCGGCGCTGCCGCCGGAAGCCTCGATCGCCGGTCCCATGCGGCTGTAGAGTAATTCGGCGCGCCTGGCGTCGATGAGGTTCATCGCTCCCTTGATGATGCCGTTGGTCTCGAGAAAGGCTTCGTCGCACTGCGCGATGATGTCGACAATGGCATTGCCGATGCAAAGCACGTCATATTCCGGCATCAAAATCTCCGCCAAGGGCCAATCAGGCTTCCGGCCGGCTATCTGGCATGCTGGCCGGGCGCGGGTCTAGCGACTTGGCGCTGCTTTGCCTACCCCGAAAATCGCCATCGTCTTTCGTGACGCCGGCCCCGGCGCCGATTGTTCGCCGGCTGCGGCAGCGTTCGCATCGAACTGGCTCATATCAGCGGGGGCGCTGGCGACTATGGTTCCGCCGCGATCGAAGCGTCTTTGCGGCATGGTGAGCTACAAGCGGATCGTTCCCGCGACGGAAGGCAGAAATGTCCGAAAAGACCGAAATGTCCACCGACCTCGCGCTGCTCGGCGTCCTGGCGGTGCTGTGGGGCGCTTCCTACACCTTCATCAAGATCGGCGTCGAGACGATCCCGCCCGTGACCTTCATCGCCGCCCGGACCCTGATCGCCGGGGCCATTCTCCTCACCGTCATCCGCTGGCGCGGTCTTGCCATGCCCGCCGACCCGGCGACATGGCGCCGGTTCGCCTTCCAGGCCTGTCTCAACAGCGTCGTGCCGTTCACGCTGATCGCCGCCGCCGAGCGCTCGGTCGATGCCGGCCTCGCCACCATCCTCAACTCGACGTCGCCGATCTTCACCTTCCTGCTGACGGCATTGATCACGCGCCATGAGCCCGTAACGATGCGCAAGCTGGTCGGCGTCGGCGCCGGCATCGTCGGCATCTGCCTCATCATCGGCACGCAGGCGCTCGGCGGGCTTGGCCATCAATTGTGGGCGCAGCTTGCGATCGTCATCGCGACGGTCTCCTATGCTGGGGCGGCGATCTTCGGCCGCGGCTTCAAGGGCCTCGATCCGATGATACCCGCCGCGGGTTCGATGCTTTGCGGCGCCGTCATCCTTGTTCCGCTGAGCTTGGTCGTGGACCAGCCGTGGACGCTTGCGCCGTCGGCCGCATCGATCCTGGCCCTGCTCGGCCTGTCGGTCTTCTCGACGGCGCTGGCCTTCGTCATCTATTTCCGCCTGATCCACACGCTGGGCTCTGTCGGCACCACCTCGCAGGCCTATCTGCGCGTGCCGATCGGCGTCGGCATCGGCGCCGTCTTCCTCGGCGAAAGCCTCGGGGCCACGGCATGGGTCGGCATGGCCTTCGTCGTCGCCGGCGTCGCGGCCATGACCATTCCGGCACGGCAGGTCAAGCTTGCGCGATAACGCATCTCGCCCAAAAGCGTGGCGCGGTTTTGGGATAACCGACATGCATCGAGACAAAAGCCGAACCGCGTCGACGCGACGCGCTTTGGTTGCGTCCGGGAAGAAGCCCGCCTATCTCGGGGATGACATTTCTCGATAAAGGCCTGGACCTGCCGTGATCCTAGACGCTGCCCGCGCCGCCGCCAGCCGGCTGTTCTCGCCTGAATTCCGCTCCGTCTTCCTGAAGACGCTGGGGCTCACGCTGCTCGCTCTGCTGGCGCTGTGGCTCGGCCTGGAGAGCCTGCTCGAATGGCTGGCCTGGCCATGGCTGCAAACGCTGCTGCCGGGCCTGCCGTCCTGGGCCGGGTGGCTGGGCGGCATCATCGCCGGCATCGTCCTAGCCGTGGGATTGGCCTTGCTCATCGCGCCCGTGACGGCGATCGTTGCCGGCCTGTTCCTCGACGATATCGCCGAAGTGGTCGAGCGCACCGACTATGCTAACGATCGGCCCGGCCGCGCCGTGCCGGCGCTGCATTCGCTGGCGCTGGCGATCAAATTCTTCGGCGTCGTCGTCCTCGGCAACATCGTCGCGCTGCTCCTGCTTCTGGTGCCTGGCATCAACATTGCCGCTTTCTTCATCGTCAACGGCTATCTGCTCGGCCGGGAATTCTTCGAATTCGCCGCCATGCGTTTCCGCCCCGAGGCCGAGGCCAAGGCGCTGCGCCGCAAATATGCCGGCACGGTGTTCCTGGCCGGGCTGGTCATCGCCGTGTTCCTTGCCGTGCCGCTGCTCAACCTTCTGACGCCGCTCTTCGCGGCCGCCATGATGGTGCATCTGCACAAGGCGGTCTCGGCGAAGGAGCCGGTTTAATCGGTGTCGCCGCCGCGAAACAGCGCCTGCAGCTTGCCGAACGGCATCGCCGCGCGGGTGAAGCCGAAAGTACCGTCCTGCTGGATTTCGCGCGCCGCCGTCTCCAGCATGCCATAAGCGAAATTGGTCAGCCACGGTCCGAGCGAGATGCGTTTGACGCCGGCCATGGCAAGGTCGGCGATGGTGAAACCGGGTCGGGCCATCACATTGACCGGCCGGCTCACCGACGAGCAGATCGTGCGCACCATTTCGACGTCGCCGATGCCCGGCGCATAGAGCACATCCGCGCCGGCCTTCTCGAAGGCCTGCAGCCGCTTTATGGTGTCGTCGAGGTCGGTCTTGCCCCACAGGAAATTCTCGGCCCGCGCGGTGAAGACGAAATCGTGCTTGAGCGCCCGGGCCGCCTCGACGGCGGCCGCGACGCGTTCCACGGCGTGCGAGAAATCGTAGATCGGGTTGGCGGGGTCGCCGGTGTGGTCCTCGATCGAGCAGCCGGCAAGACCGGCGGCTTCGGCCGCGAAGATGGTCTCGGCGGCCTGCTCGGCGCTGTCGCCCTTGCCGCGCTCCAGATCGGCCGAAACCGGCAGGTCGGTCGCCGCCGTCACCTCGCGGCAATGATGGATCATGGCCTCGAAGGTCACGGCGCCGTCCGGCAGGCCGCGCGAGAAGGCGAAGCCGGCGCTGGTCGTCGCCAACGCCTTGAAACCGAACGAAGCGAGAAGCTTGGTCGTGCCTATGTCCCAGGGGTTGGGCATGACGAAGGTGGAGGCATGCAGATCGCGAAAAATCTTGCCCTTGTCCATGGCGGATCCTCAATCATGATCGGGGTTGTGAGGGAAATCTATCGCGGTCGCTCGAACCGGGCAAACGAATGCGTCCGGCTCAGAAGCGTTTCTCGTTCTCTGCTGACAAACGCTTGAAGGCGTCCGAGCCCGCCACGTAGCGCGACGTCTGCCTGTTCCAACGGTAGGTGACGGATATGTCTTTTGACGACGCCTTGGGTGGCGCGTCGTCGCAGCTTTCCCCGCTCGGCACCGTTGCGTCGGTTACCGTGACCTTGATGGCCGCATGGGGCTGGCCACCCCCAACGACGTGGAACGCGATATCCTGCTTGCGACTATAAGCGCATAGCCTTTCATCGAACGTGTAGATCATGTCGATCAGCTCGAACTTGTCGTTGCGCACCATGATCAGCGGCGTGATCACATAACCCTGGCTCGAATTGAAATGCGTGCTCATGGTGATCAGCACGTCGTCCCCGGGGCCGACTGGCAGTTTGTTCGGCTCGCGGAAATAGGTGCTGCGATCGACGGCGACATTGACGGCATCGAGCAGCGCCGGCTTGCCGGCCAGATCGTAGAGCGCCAGCACAGCATAGCCTTCGGCACTGTCGGGAGAGTCGCCGAGATCGAACAGCATGGCCAGCCGGTCCTTGCCGCCCGCCTTGATGGCGAGCACGGCGGCGTTGGGCAGGCTCGATGTCTCGGGCGGCGAGCCCCCGCTATCCGGACCCGCAATGTGGCGCATCTCGATCGGCAAGGTGCCGTGGTATAAGCCGTCGGCATTCGACGCCATGTCGGGGATGACCATCCTGGCGAGATCGAGATAGGTGACGTCCTTCTGGCCCGGGATGGCGCTGCCAAGGTCCGGAAAGCTGACCTCCTCCGCGCCCGCCGAGGCCCATGGCCAGGACAGCAGCACAAGAGCGAGGGCGAGGCGAAGCAAAGTGGGTTTCATGCGTGGGCAGCTTCTTGTCCGAGGCATGCAGGCTAGCACGGAAGATTTCGCCGTACAGCCGAGTGTCCGATCAGCGGATCGGCACAAGGCCTGCCAGTTCGCGCATGTCGTCGAACAGGACGCCGCCGGATGCCGCCAGGCCGTCGCGGTCGGAGAATGGATCGGCGTGGTAGGAGAACACCCGCATGCCGGCGGCGATGCCGGCCTTGGTCCCTGCGACGCTGTCCTCGATGACGATGCAGTCGGCCGGCGCGAAGCCCATCGTCCCTGCCGCATGCAGGAAGAGGTCCGGGAAGGGCTTACCCCGAGAAACCATGGTGGACGAGAACATCGCATGCTCGAACAGCGGCAGGAGCCCGGTCTGCCCGAGCGTGATGTGCATTTTCGACACCCGCGCCGAGGAGGCGACGCAATAGTCGATGCCGGCCGCGCGGACTGCCTCGACGAACTCACGAACATAGGGAATTGCCTCGACGCCGTGCGAAAAAAGGTCCGGCAGGCCGGCATTCCAGCGCTCGACGAAGTCGGCGCCGAGCCTCACCTCGGTCGCCTCTTCGATCTCCTTCTGCACCGAGACCATGCTGCGGCCGGAGAAGTTCTTGCGGCAATATTCGAATGTGGTCGCAAAACCGGCGGCGGTCAGCCATTCGGCCAGGCGCCGGTTGGCAAGGTTCTCGGTGTCGACCAGGACCTGTCTC
>NZ_RZTO01001429.1:0-679 GCF_003997225.1 Mesorhizobium sp. M2C.T.Ca.TU.002.02.1.1 | reverse complement strand
GCGCTATTCCATCCCCTTCTTCTACGAGCCGCGCGTCGACGCCGAGATCGCGCCGCTGCCGATCAAGGGCGCCAGCGACTTCGCGCCCTTCCTCTACGGCGACTATCTCTGGGAGTCGGCGACCAATTTCGTCGAGATGGCCGGCGTCAAGACTCTTCGAAAGCCAAGACGACCGGCAGCCGCCTGATCCTCATCAAACAATAAGGGGGAACGAACAATGAGCACCGACACCCGCAAGCTGCCTTCCATCCTCGGCGGATGGTCGGCTGCGGTGAGACAAGGCAAGGTCGACCGCCGCGAGTTCCTCGCCGTGGCCAGCGCGCTCGGCGCCTCCACCGCCGCGGCCTACGCGATGGCGGGCCTTGCCGCGCCGAGCGAGGCGCGGGCCGACGAGCCGAAGCGCGGCGGCGTGCTAAAAGTGGCGATGCTGGTGCCGGGGCTGAAGGATCCGCGCACCTTCGATTCCTCCGACCTCGGCAATATCGGCCGGCAGTTCCTCGAGCCGCTGGTGCGCTACACCGAGACCTTCACCTTCAAGCCGATGCTTGCCGAGCGTTGGGAGGTGAACGACGACGCCACACGCTACACGCTCTATCTGCGCAAGGACGCGACCTGGAACAATGGCGATGCCTTCAGCGCCGACGACGTGATCTTCAACTTCACCCGCTGGCGCGATACC
>NZ_RZTO01001428.1:0-680 GCF_003997225.1 Mesorhizobium sp. M2C.T.Ca.TU.002.02.1.1 | reverse complement strand
CGGCTGTTGCGCTCGCGGCAGAACAGCTCGATATCGCCGATCACCTCGACACCGGCGCCGCGTGCGAGCTCCACCGTCCAATGCGGCTTCGGATGCGTCAGCGGCACGCCTGGCGACAGCACGAAGGCGGCGAAACGCGGCCAGTCGGCTGCACGCAGGTCGCCGGTCGCAATGCCCGCGGCCGCCGCCTTGGCGACGCTGTCTGGATTGTCGTCCCAGGCCAGCACCTCGGCGCCCCCCGCGATCAGCGCATGCGCGGTGGCGATCCCCGAGCCGCCAAGCCCGAAGAGCGAAACGCGTTTGCCGGAAAAGGAAGCGGCGGGGATCAAGCGGCGAGTCCTATCTGAGCTTGAGGGTGGAGAGGCCGACCAGCGCCAGGATGACGGCGATGATCCAGAAGCGGATCACCACCTGGCTCTCGGTCCAGCCGAGCTTTTCGAAATGGTGATGGATCGGCGCCATCAGGAAGACGCGCTTGCCGGTCATCTTGAAGTAGCCGACCTGGATGATGACCGACAGGATCTCGACCACGAACAGGCCGCCGACGATGACCAGCACGATCTCGTGCTTGGTGGCGACCGCGATGGTCCCGATCAGCCCGCCCATCGCCAGCGAGCCGGTGTCGCCCATGAAGATCGCGGCCGGTGGCGCGTTGAACCAGAGGAAGCCCAGGCCCGCGC
>NZ_RZTO01001427.1:0-682 GCF_003997225.1 Mesorhizobium sp. M2C.T.Ca.TU.002.02.1.1 | reverse complement strand
CATCTGCGCTCGGCAATGGTCGATGCCTTCCGCGACATCCATCGCCGCACCGGCGCGACGATCGTCTATGTCACGCATGACCAGGCCGAGGCGCTGGCGCTTGCCGACCGCGTCGCCGTAATGAGCAAGGGCAGGCTGCTGCAGGCGGCACCGCCGCAGGAGATCTATCGTTCTCCCGCCGACGCCGCGGTTGCCGGCTTCGTCGGCCGCGGCAGCCTGATTTCCGGCCACACCGTCGGCCATTCGGACCAGGCCTCGATCATCGATATCGCCGGCCACCGGCTCGCGGCGCGCAGCCACGAAACACCGGCGGGCGCGGTCAAGGTCCTGCTACGCCCGGAGGCCTTGCGCATCGCGGCCGAAGGCCTGCCGGCGACGGTCCTGGACAGCGTCTATCGCGGGCCGGTGCATGAAGTGCGATTGGCGCTCGCCGAGCCCGGACAGCAGTTGCTGGTCGACAGCACCGAGGCGCTGGCGACGGGACAGCGCGTGCATGTCGCGGTGTCCGATGCTTGGGTGGTGCCGGGCGCTTAAGAGCAATTCCAGGAAAAGTGCGCGGCGGTTTTCCATCCGGAATTTGCGGAAAACAAAAGATTAGCGCCAGGGCAGCACCCCAGCCGGCAAGCGTCGCCCGAACCGGTCGAGCGCCAGAAGCAGCAGGATCACGACGACGATCGTGGAC
>NZ_RZTO01001426.1:0-686 GCF_003997225.1 Mesorhizobium sp. M2C.T.Ca.TU.002.02.1.1 | reverse complement strand
GGTCTGACCACTACAACCCCAACGAAGCCAACCGGCCGGCCGCCTCAGTCGACACCTCGGTCACCGCTTCGATCAAGAAGTCGGACGCGAATGTCCAGAAGCCGGCGGCTCAGGCTCCTGCCCAGGATCTGTTCGGCAACCGCTGAACGGCCTGGTCTCCCAAGACTTCAAAGCGGCGGGCTTGTCCCGCCGCTCTGTTTTTCTGCAGCCGGCTACCCTTGGGCCGGCTTTCCGGGGGTTGATCAAGCATTCATCACGAAGCGGTGATGCCTGTAACGACGCCCCTGGTGCCGTCGAAGTGGGAGCAAGGGCCGATAGACGGGGCCGATGCCAGGAAATTCAAGTGAGTGGAGCGAGCGGGCGGCACCCGGGCGATTGTCCGAGGCTGTCCCATGCCGATCCACCAGGTCATCGGATCGTCAATCGCGCCCGACCAAACAGCTCAACCCGAAACCAGGAGTATTTGAAATGACCAAGATCGCTCTTACCGCTGCCGCCCTGCTTGTCGCCACTGGCGTCGCCTTCGCCGGGTCGGACCACTACAACCCCAACGAGGCGAACCGGCCGGTTGCTTCGGTCGACACCTCGCTCACCGCGTCGATCAAGAAGTCGGACGCGAACGTCCAGAAGCCGGCGACCCAGGCTCAGGATCTGTTCGGTAACCGCTGAACGGCCTTGTCCCTGCA
>NZ_RZTO01001425.1:0-691 GCF_003997225.1 Mesorhizobium sp. M2C.T.Ca.TU.002.02.1.1 | reverse complement strand
GACAGGGCGGATTTCGAGATCGTCGGCTTCGGCACCGCCGATCAGGGGCTGCTCTTCATCACGCGCATCGGCGATCAGGACAATGCGACCGAACAGCCGCTGATCGACAAGTTCTGGGAGACCCTGAAAATTAAACTATAGTGGTCCGGATCAAAGACCCGTCAGACCCGCCAACCAGGTCGCCGAGCGCTTCGCCGCGTCCACCGTTGCGCCGGCCGCGCGGCTGAGATCGGTCTTGACCACGGCATAGCCGGCCTTCGTGCGGTAAAGCACCGCGCGGCCGCCATCGACCGACCTATCGAAGGCGACCGGCTTCGCCGATTCCGTTTCGCCGGCGGTTACCGTTCCGCCGACCGGAGCGCTCGGGCGATGGTCGAGCTCGGGCGGCAGCGGGGCGATGGTTTCGACAACGCGGTTTTTTGGCTTCAGATCCGGCATGGAGGCTTTTGCGGCAAGCTCGGAGGACGAGGCTGAGCCCTTGACGCGACAGATGCCTGAAACCAGCGGATAGTTGAAATTACGCTGATGCAGCATCTGGCTCTTCATCGCCGCCTCGCAGTCGGCGACCGTCGCCCATTTGGCCGGCGTCTCGCCGATATATTCGCACAGCTTGGCGTCGCAGTCGCAGCCGACGATGGTCATGGCGACAAGGGCGGTCTTGATCACGGTCTTGTCCCTTCGAAATTACCCC
>NZ_RZTO01001424.1:0-691 GCF_003997225.1 Mesorhizobium sp. M2C.T.Ca.TU.002.02.1.1 | reverse complement strand
ACCGTGGACCGCGACGGCTGAGCAGCTTGCCGACAAGATGGCGACCACCGAAGGCCGTATCCACGTCGATGTCGGCCTGCAGGCCGTCGTCAGCCGCGACCTGTCGCTTGTCCCTCGCCTGCTCGACCGCGCGCCGGTGTCGTTCGAGCTGTTCACCGCCGATGTGCCGGACGCCTTCCTCTTCGCCACGCTCGACATGGTGGCCGAAGCGCTGAAAGCGTTCACCGGCACCGACACGCTGATCGGCATCTCACCCGGCGACCAATCGATCCTGACCGGCAGCTCCGAGCGAGATCGCTCGGGTACGATCACTGCCTTCCTGGACAGCCGCCCGCCGCTGGCCGAAGCCAACGGCATCGCCCGCGCGCTTGTCGCCGCGGCCTCGGCCGAGGCAAGAATCCATGTCCGCCAGATCAATTCCGAACTGGGTGCCGAAACCTGGAGCCGGCTGCGCGGCATCGCCGACGCCAGCGTCGAGACGACGCCGCAGAACCTGTTCTTCACCGCCCGCGACTACGAAACGCAGGGCGCGAATCTGAAAGCCTCGCCGCCCTTGCGCTCGCCGCACGACGTCGATGCGCTGCGCGCCGCGCTGCTCGAAGCGGGCATGGTTGGCGTGCCAGAAGCGGGCGATGTCCTCGCGGCGCATGAAGGCGGCGCCGTCGCTCTTTTGGACATGCTCGATCACCTC
>NZ_RZTO01001423.1:0-693 GCF_003997225.1 Mesorhizobium sp. M2C.T.Ca.TU.002.02.1.1 | reverse complement strand
CCTCGGCGGCCACCTGCCGACGGAGCCTGGCGTGCTCGGCCTCTGCGAGGCCGCGCTTGCCCGCTTCGCCGATGCCTCGTTCCACAGCGAAAAGCTGGTTCCCGATGTCGATTTCGAGGCGCTGTGGCAGGCTTTTGTCGTCTTGCGCCAGGCAAGCAGCGGCTGCGGACTGAAGGCGCATTATGACGATCCGGCAAAACGCAGGCTTTTGAAGCCCGAGGCTGTCTGGGAAGTGGAGCAGGCGATGCGGCTCACCGCGCCGCAGATCCATGCCGCCAGTGTCCGGCGTACCTCGTGGCACCGCACGCTGCTGTCGCTGTTCGAGTGCTTCGACCTCATCGCCTTGCCGACCGCGCAGGTCTTCCCGTTCGACGTGACCACCCACTGGCCGCGCGAGGTCGCGGGGCGGACCATGGACAGCTATCACCGCTGGATGCAGGTCTCCGCCTTTGCAACGCTGGGCGGCTGCCCGGCGCTCGCCGTGCCGGCCGGCTTCGATGAGAGCGGCCGGCCGATGGGCATGCAGCTGATCGGCCGCCCGCGCGGCGACCTCGCCGTGCTCAAGGCGGGCGCCGCCTATGAGGCGACGCTGCCCTGGGCCGCAGGGGCTGCGTGACGGCTGCAGGCCCAGCTTGCACCAGCGCCAATCCCGTGCATTGATCGCGCTCCGCCCAAGTCGGCGCCGTCCTGCTC
>NZ_RZTO01001422.1:0-698 GCF_003997225.1 Mesorhizobium sp. M2C.T.Ca.TU.002.02.1.1 | reverse complement strand
GCCGTGGCCGTGATGGTGGCGCTGTCGATCGCGGAAACCGTCACGTCGCCGGTAGCGTTTACGGTGCTAGGATCGATGCTCGCCGTGGTCGTGGACGTGATGTAATTTCCCGAACCCGAGCCGGCGCCAGCCAGCGACAGGGGACCGTTGCTGGTGTTCAGCGACCCGGAGATGCCGAGTGTGAAGGCACTGATGGTGCCGGTGGAGCTGGCCGTCACGTCGACATTCGCGCCGCTCGCATTGACGTTCTGCAGCGCCGCCGTCGTCGTCTTGGTGATCTCGTTGTCGGCCGCGGCGGCACCTATTGCGACGGCGCCCATATTGCCGCCGTTGGTGGAGACCGACAGAGCCCCCGTGCCCGCATCCGCGTCAATCTCGCTGGAATCCGTCGCTTCGATCTTTATGTCGCCCGTAGCGATCAAATTCCTGCTTCCGGACGGATTCAGCACGCCGGCCGTGGTCGTGGAAACCACAAAGTTGCCTGAGCCGGAGCCCGCGCCGCCAAGCGCATTGCCGCCGGTCGAGACGGATGCCGAACCGGCGATCGTCAGCGCGTTGATGACGGCGCTGTTGTCGGCTGTGGCCGACACGTTGGCGGCCGAGATGGAGGTATCCGTCGCCGTCGCCGAAATTGTCTGCGTGATGTCATTGACCGCGACCGACGCGCCGACGGAGCCTGCCGTCGTCCCGTTATTGGT
>NZ_RZTO01001421.1:0-700 GCF_003997225.1 Mesorhizobium sp. M2C.T.Ca.TU.002.02.1.1 | reverse complement strand
CCGATATGCTGCCGGCGCAGCTGGCGCGCAGCGCCGGCCTCAATGCGCTGGGCAGCTTCGCCCCGCTGCGCGCTTTCTTCATGCGCGAGGGGCTGCGGCCGGGCAGCGGCTTTCGCGCCATTGCCGGCGGCCTAAGGAAAGAGGTCGGCCGGTAGGATTCCGTGCCGTATCGCATAGAGCAGCGCGGTCACCGTCACCACCGAAAAGCATGTCGTGATCAGCACGCTGGCCGAGGCTCGCTGCACCCACACGTCATATTGCTGTGCGATCACGAAGACATTGGTCGCCGTCGGCAGCGCCGCCAGCAGCATGGCGGAAAAGACCCAGGTCGGCGAGAAATTGCCGATCCAGCTTAGCACGACATAGCAAAGCAGCGGATGAACGATCAGCTTCAATCCGGCGATCAATGCCAGTTCGTGCGGAACGCGGTTGAGCGGCCTCAGCGCCAGCGTCACGCCCATGGCGAACAAGGCGCAAGGTGCCGCCGCGCGGGCGAGGTAGTCGAGGAAACGATCGACAGGCAGCGGCGGGCGGAACTCCACATAAGCGGCGCCGACGCCAAGCGCCGTCGCAATGATGAAGGGGTGCAGCGCGATCTTCTTCAGGACGCCGAGCGCCAGCTGGAGCGGTGGCGCCTTCTCCTTGCCAGACAGCGCCATCATCATCGGCGCGACCGTGAAATGCACGATGTTCTCGAAGC
>NZ_RZTO01001420.1:0-703 GCF_003997225.1 Mesorhizobium sp. M2C.T.Ca.TU.002.02.1.1 | reverse complement strand
CCGCAACATCTTTTCCGCGCTGCAGGCGGCGGCCGACGGCGCGACGCATCCCGTCGGAAGCGCCTTTGCCGCCCCGATGGTGCCGGTCGAGGTCACCTCCGTCGACACGACGACCAGGCTGGTGAACCTGTTCTTCTACATGCTCCTGCCGGTGATCTGGCTGGTTCTGGCGGCGCTGATCTATGGCTATGACGTGCGCGACGACAAGGAATTGATGCGCGTGCACCGGCGCGTCGAGCGCCTGGGCGAGCGCTATCGCGCCATCCCGAAATTCCTGCGCGACTTCGCCGAGCATTTCATCTCCGGCTACCGATCGCGCTACCTGCCTATCGCCAACGGTGTGCGCATCACGCTGAGCTCCGGCGTCGTGCTGATCGTGACGCTCATCGTCGGCTACCGCCTGATCGACTGGCTGGCGGCGTGGGCGTGGCTCGGCATGACGCGGCTCATCGGCCCGCATGAGCTCGACACCTGGCAAGTGCTCTCCGAAGGTGTATCGCTGCTGTTCGGCAGCCCATTCCAGGATTCCTCGACCGGCATCCTGGTCGAGCCGCTGCGCATCTCATTCCTCGCCGCGATTCTCGAAACCGCCTTCGCGCTGCCCAAGCGCCAGGTCGGCGAGAGTGGGCAGCCTTCCGGGCCGACGAGCACGGCAGAGGCGCAGCATGCTTGAAAGCGCACGCTCACGGTTGAAGGGATGGAC
>NZ_RZTO01000141.1:0-10289 GCF_003997225.1 Mesorhizobium sp. M2C.T.Ca.TU.002.02.1.1 | reverse complement strand
TCCTTCCACTGCGCGGGCGTCATCTTGTGGAACATGGCATCGCGGGTAATGCCGGCATTGTTGACCAGCACGGAGACCGGGCCGAGATCGGCTTCGACCTGCTTGATGCCGGCGGTGCAGGCCTCGTAGTCGGCGACGGACCATTTGTAGACCGGAATGCCGGTCTCGGCCTTGAATTTCTGGGCCGCCTCGTCATTGCCGGCATAGTTGGCCGCGACCGAATAGCCGGCGTTTTTCAAGGCGACCGATATCGCCGCACCAATGCCGCGCGATCCGCCGGTGACGATTGCTACTTTGCTCATGTGGTCCTCCCTTTTTGGTCACTTGAGGCGAATAGGGAGTAGCGAATAGCGAATAGGGATCCGATGTCCCGCTGCGCTGACGCCGTTCTTCCCTATCCGCTGCTCCCTGTTCGTTATTCGCTCACAGCGCTTCCACGCACATGGCCACGCCCATGCCGCCGCCGATGCACAGCGTGGCAAGGCCCTTCTTGGCGCCGCGGCGGCGCATCTCGTGGACCAGCGTGTTGAAGATGCGGGCGCCGGAAGCGCCGATCGGATGGCCGATGGCGATGGCGCCGCCATTGACGTTGACGATCGAGGGGTCCCAGCCCATGCCCTGGTTGACGGCGCAGGCCTGCGCGGCGAAAGCCTCGTTGGCCTCGACGAGGTCGAGGTCCTTGACCGACCAGCCGGCCTTTTCCAGCGCCCGCTTCGAGGCGGGAATGGGCCCGGTGCCCATGATCGCCGGATCGACGCCGGCGGTCGCCCAGGAGGCGATGCGCACCAGCGGGGTGATGCCGCGGCGTGCGGCCTCGGCCTCGGTCATCAGCAGTGCGCCGGCGGCGCCGTCGTTGATGCCGGAGGCATTGGCGGCGGTGACCGTGCCGTCCTTGTCGAAAGCGGGCTTAAGCTTGGTCATGGCATCGAGCGTCGCGCCGTGACGGATGTACTCGTCCTGGTCGACGATGGTGTCGCCCTTCTTGCCCTTGATGGTGAAGGCGACGATCTCGTCCTTGAACCTGCCGGCCTTCTGCGCGGCCTCGGCCTTGTTCTGCGAAGCGAGCGCGAACTCGTCCTGGGTTTCGCGGGTGATCTGGAACTGGCGGGCGACGTTCTCGGCGGTATTGCCCATGTGATAGCCGTTGAAGGCGTCCCACAGGCCGTCCTTGATCATGGTGTCGATCATCTTGTAGTCGCCCATCTTGACGCCGGCACGCAGATGCTCGGCATGCGGCGACAGCGACATCGATTCCTGGCCGCCGGCGACGATCACCTTGGCGTCGCCGGTGGCGATCTGCTGCATGCCGAGCGCGATCGCGCGCAGGCCTGAGCCGCAAACCTGGTTGAGGCCCCAGGCGGTGGTCTCCTTCGGCAGGCCGGCGTTGATCGAGGCCTGGCGGGCCGGGTTCTGGCCTTGAGCGGCGGTCAGCACCTGGCCGAGGATGACCTCGTCGACTTCCGTTGCCTCGACCTTCGCGCGCGCCAGCAATTCCCTGATGACGACAGCGCCGAGCTCATGCGCCGGCGTCGCGGCGAAACTGCCATTGAAGGATCCGACCGCGGTGCGGGCGGCGCTGGCGACGACGATTGAATTGGAAGCGGCCATTTTCTTCTCCAGACTTCGAGGTGTCGTATTTTAGGCTATCGTTGAAGACTTTTCTTGCCCGTTCAATGACCTGAGTCAAACCGGAAATGGGCATGGCCGCCATGCGCGGCAAGCAGAGCGCGCGCCAGTCGCGGTAACGTGACGTCGGCCACGCGGCGGATTTTGCAATGGCTGTGCAGCATTAATTGATGCCGCAGTGCACAAACCGCTTGGAATTGTGACGCTTTTGCGCGTATCCTCGATTGAGGGCGCAATCGTTACCGGCCGCTTACTCCGAAAGGTGCCGGTGTCCTGGGGAGGATACGGATGGCCGCAAAAGACGACCCGATCGTCATCAAGAAGTATGCCAATCGCCGGCTCTACAATACCGGCACCAGCACCTATGTGACGCTCGAGGACTTGGCCGAGATGGTCAAGAAGGGCGAGGAGTTCACGGTCCAGGACGCAAAGACCGGCGACGACATCACCCACCCTGTGCTGACGCAGATCATCTTCGAGCTGGAGAACAAGGACGGGCAGAACATGCTGCCGATCCCGTTCCTGCGCCAGCTCATCTCCTTCTACGGCGATCAGATGCAGATGATCGTGCCGAGCTTCCTTGAACAGTCGATGATCGCTTTCTCCAAGGAGCAGGAGCGGTTCCGCGAGCAGCTGAAAGGCGCCTTCGGCAAGACGCCGATGGACATGATGAAGACGCCGATGAAGGCGCTCGAGGAACAGACGCGCCGCAACGTCGAGATGTTCCAGAACGCCATGCGCATGTTCACGCCGTTCCCGCCCGCCGGCGGCAATTCCGCAGCTCCTGCCGAGCCGCCGAAGAAGGAAGAGAAATCCGACGATCTGCAGGAACTGAAGGCGCAGATCGCGGCGATGCAGCGCAAGCTCGACACGATGTCTTAGGGTATGCCGCCGTTTGGCGGCGATCGCGAATGGTGGAGATTGGCGCAAAGGCCTATCCCTTCGTCATCCTCGGACTTGACCTGAGGATCCATTCCGTGACGTCTGCCGGGGAACGCAGCGGTGCAGAATTCTGTAGATGTCGCAACGCCTTAGCGTCACGGAATGGATTCTAGGGTCTGCGCGCGTCGCTTTGCTCCTTGCTCCGCCCCAGCATGACGACCTCAAACGTGTTTCGGCTAATCTGCAAGGCCGTCATCCCATACTAATAGGCCCGTCGTAACGGGCGCGGGGCCGGATCAGCCTGTTGCTCGTCACCTGCTCGACGGCATGCGCCGTCCAGCCGACGCTGCGACCGAGCGCGAACAGGCGGAACGGCGCGTCGGCCGGCAAGCGCAGGCTGCGCGTCATCGCGGCCAACGCGAAATCGATGTTCGGATGCAGGCCGGTCGCGGCAAGCACCGCCTTGCGCAACCGCGACAGCCCTTCGTCGATGTCGAGGCCGGAAAAAACGCCCCCGGCGCGCGGGTCGCCTTCCGGATAGAGCGGGTGGCCGAAGCCGGGCAGCGGCCGGTCATGCGCCAGCCAGCGGGCGACCGCTTCGTCCGCGCCCAGCCGCTCCGCGTCCTCGACCAGCGCGATCGCCGCGGCACCCGCGCCGCCATGGCGCGGGCCGGTGAGCGTCGCGAGGCCGGCGAGCAGGCAGGCGGCGACCGGCGCGCCGGTGGAGGCCGCGACGCGGGCGGCGAAGGTCGAGGCGTTGAGCTCGTGATCGGCCAAGAGCACCAGCGCCTTGCGGATAAGTTCTGCGCCCGCGCTATCAACCGACCAGCCCTCCGCCAACCTGTCGTGCACGGGCTCGGAGCCTGGCGCCGCGCCGAGCGCGGTGGCAAGCGCGCTGGTTGCGGCGGCGCCGTCCTGCTGCAGCATGGCCGGCCTGCGGCCGAGCGACGACCAGCCTTCGGCCGCAAGCGCCGAGAGCCTGGCGAAGGCGGTCGGCGTGCCGCTTTGCCGGGCGGCCGACGGCGTCAGCGAAGCGAACGACACCGGACGGTCGGAGGCCCACAGCAGTGCGGCGGTCTCCTCGAGCGTCGCTGTCTCCGAAAATTCCACCGCGTCCTTGCCGCGATAGACGAGGCGGCCATGCAGCACCGTCGAGATGGAGGTGGCGATGGCCGGCTCGCCCCAGGCGATGGCGCTTTCGGCGATCGCCCGCGGGCTCCTTCCGCGGTCGCGGCGCGTGGCAAGCGCTGCGATGTCGTCGGCGCGGTACTGGCTGCGGCGCGGGTCGGCGTCGTCCGGCTTCATGCCGATGCGGCCGCGGCTGACATAGGCATAGAGTGTCTGCGGACGGACGTTCAGCCGCTCCAGCGCTTGCTCCCGCGTCAGCCACTCCGTCATCTGTCGCCTTACATTGATTATCTTGATCAAGATTGATGCATTGATTGCGTAGCATTAATTGCAAAGCGCAAAAGATCAAGGAGACGATCATGGCGAATGGGCTCGATGATGTTGTGGCGGCCGACACGGTGCTTTCCGATGTCGACGGCGTGGGCGGGCATCTCACCATCCGCGGCCATTCGCTGATGGAGCTCGCCGGCCGCTGGCGCTACGAACAGGTGGTTCGCCTGCTGTTCGACGGTTTCTTCGACGAGCTTCCCAGCGATGCCGAGTTGGAAAAGGCGATCGGCAAGGCGCGAGTGGACGTATTTGATCGTGTGAAACCGATGCTTACCCAACTCGTGCCGCTCGACATCTACAGTGGCATGCGGGCCGGCATGGCCATCCTGCCGGACGGCGACGGACTTGCCGACGCGCTCAGGCTGATCGCGGCGCCGGCGGTGCTGACGCCGGCCCTGCTGCGCCTTGGCCGGGGCGAGACCCCGATTGTTCCCGACGAAAAAATCGATCATGCCGGCGATATGCTCAGGATGCTTGCCGGCACCGCCTCGCCGGCGCTTGCCAAGGCGTTGGACAGCTATCTGGTGACGGTCTGCGACCACGGCCTCAACGCCTCGACCTTCGCTACCCGCGTGGTGGCCTCGACGCAAGCCGGGCTGACCTCGGCGACCCTGGCCGGGCTCGGCGCGCTGAAGGGCCCGCTGCACGGCGGCGCGCCGGGGCCGGTGATCGAGATGCTGGACGCCATCGAGGCCAGCGGCGATGCGACCGCCTGGCTCCGCAACGAGATCGCGCATGGCGAGCGCATCATGGGCTTCGGCCATCGCATCTACCGCGTGCGCGACCCGCGCGCCGACGCGCTGAAGGCGGTCGTGCGGCAGCTCGGTTCGCGCAATGAGGCAAGCAGCAAGGAGATGGGCAGCCGGCTGGCCTTCGCCGAAACGGTGGAGCAGGCGGCGCTCGAAGTGCTTCGCGTCGCCAAGCCGCAACGTTCGATCCAGACCAATGTCGAGTTCTACACCGCGCTTCTGCTCGAAGCGGTCGGTTTTCCGAAGGAGGCGTTCTCCAACGTCTTTGCCGCCGGCCGCGTTGCCGGGTGGATTGCGCACGCCCGCGAGCAGCAGGCCACCGGACGGCTGATCCGGCCGCAGTCGCGCTATATCGGGCCGGTGCCGGATCTGGTGGCTTGAGCTTGGTTCCTCGCCCCCACTTCGTCTACGGCAGGCACACAATTCCAAGCGGCTGGTCTTTGGCGATAGCGTGCACGGCTGCTTGGCGCATGCATTGTTTAATGTAGCGCTGGTCGACCCCCACTCCGTCTCGGCTTCGCCGAGCCACCTCTCCCCCGATCGACGGGGTAGAGGAAAGGCGCCAAGCTTTTTGCCGTCAACGCGCGTCCAGCAAGGCTCCCTTCCTTTCCCTCCGGAGGGCGGGGAAAGGTGGCGCTGCGAAGCAGCGACGGATTGGGGGAACCACGTGGCAATCAAGCCTCGGCCTGATCAGTCACGCCCCTAGCCACTTTCGTGGAGCGAGGAAAGAACCCACACATGACCGAAATTTCATGTGATCACGCTTGTATGTTCGTGTTCTTGCCTTGGTCCGCCCCTATATGCTGCACTGCAACATAGGCTGACCGCGCCGGCTCGTCCAAATGACGCAGGGGCAGGCCGGCGCATCGAGACAAGGAACGCCATGGCGAAGAACGGCAAGGCGGAGGAAAAGAAGAAGATCAACGTCGCGCTCCAGGGCGGCGGCTCGCACGGCGCCTTTTCCTGGGGCGTGCTCGACCGGCTGCTGGAAGATGGGCGGCTTGAGATCGCGGCGGTGTCCGGCACCAGCGCGGGCGCCATGAACGCGGTGGCGCTGGCCGACGGGTTCGTGCGCGGCGGCGTGGAAGGCGCGCGCAAGAAGCTCGACGATTTCTGGCGGGCGGTGGCCTCGAAGGGCCGTTTCAGCCCGGTGCAGCGCATGCCCTGGGACGTGGTCTGGGGCAACTGGTCGATCGAGAACACGCCCGGCTATGTCTTCTTCGACACGATGTCGCGGGTGTTCTCGCCCTATGTCGCCAATCCGCTCGGTCTCAACCCGCTGCGCGACGTGGTGGCGAAGGAGATCGACTTCGACAATGTGCGCGCCTGCAAGTCGATGGAGCTGTTCATCTCGGCGACCAATGTCGAGACCGGACAATTGCGCGTCTTTTCCGACGGCGAGATCGATCTCGACACGGTGATGGCTTCGGCCTGCCTGCCACAATTGTTCCGCGCCGTCGAGATCAAGGGCGTGCCCTATTGGGATGGCGGGTATGGCGGCAACCGGCGCTCTATCCGTTCTTCAAGACGGCGGCGACCGAGGACGTGCTTCTGGTGCAGATCAATCCGGTCGTGCGCGAAGGCACGCCGAAGAGCGCCAACGAGATCCAGAACCGCATCGACGAGATCACCTTCAACGCCGGGCTGCTGCGCGAATTCCGTTCGATCGCCTTCGTCAAGGAACTGATCGCGGCCGGCCGCTTGCCGCATGGCGAATATCGCGACATCCGCATGCACCGCATCGATGCCGACGAGGCCTTCAAGGACCTCTCCGCGTCGTCCAAGGTCAATGCCGAATGGGCCTTCCTCGCCTACCTTCGCGACCTCGGCCGAAGTGCGGCCAGCGACTGGCTGGAGGAGAATTACGACGCCGTCGGCAAGCGGCCGACGCTCGATCTCTCGGGCGAGCTCGACGACGGCTTCAAGCCGATGCGCGGGCCGGCGCCGGGGCGTCGCGTCAAGGAGTTCCTCGCGGCGCGCATCAAGCCGGAATCCGCGCGGCGGCGCGCCTGATTGCCAAGGTCGTCTGCCCGTAAGACCGAGATCGGGTGGATAGCGGCCGGTCCGCTCTTGCGAACGGAAGAGAAAGGCCGCATTCCCGCCGCGCTATTTCAGCGGCAGAAAGAGCTCGACGATGATCTCGGGCACCGACAGCTCCGGGAGGAAAGACAGCCGCCGCTGGCAATAGATCGGAAAGTCGCGCGCTTCCTCGCCGCTGGCCGGAAGCCATTCCCGATAAAGGTAGAGTGCTGCCGGCTCCAGATTGTTGGTGTTGCCGGGGTAGCGCAGCACGGCGCAACGTCCGCCGGGGATCACGCCGGCCTTCATCTGCCTGTCGTCCGCCGCGATCGGCTGGTCGGTGCCGACGCAAATGTCCATGCTGTAGTCGGCCGCGGCAGCGGGACATCTCTCGGAGCGGAAGACGTTGAAGGTGGGACTCGTTTCTGGCGACAGGCCAGCTGCCTTGCGCCAGGCGATGAAGCGCTGGATGGTGTCGCCGAGCGTCGCCCGATCCCCGCGATGTTCCATGATCGCCACCGGAGTGGGCGGCACTTCGCGGATCGTCACGTCGTCTTCGGTGAAAATGATCTGCATGAGCTTTCTCCTCGCGTTGTCGAGAGGCCCGAAGGCCATCAGCCACGACCCCCAGTCGGGAGATCTCCGGAACGACGACGGCGATTGCCCGCACCGCTGGCGAAAAGCGCGGGCAAAGGCATCCGGCGCGTCGTAGCCGGCATCCATCGCTATGTCCGTGACGCTTTCGGCGTCCGCATAGCCCAGCCTGAATGAAGCGCGTTTCATGCGGGCGAGCTGGACATAGCGATGCACGGACAGCCCGAAGGTCGCCGTGAACTGCCGGTGGAAATGATATTTCGAATAGGCCGCGACGCTGCTCAGCGCGTCCAGGTCCAGATCGTCGTCGAGATGCCGGTCTATGTGATCCAGCACCCGCTGCATCCGGGCGTGGTGGTTTTGAACCGCCGCCTTCATCGTTCCATTCTCCGTGGCAGCACCAGCTAAGCCGCGCGGACATGAGGCGCTCGACCGATCTTGCGGTTTTGCCACGAGCCGCACCATTGCCAAGGGCCGTTTACGCACGCCCGATCAATGCATGAACGGCGAAAAGGGCCGTTTGCGGACCGATCGCTTTCCCATCCCCTGTTGAGACGGGTGCCAAACGGCATGTTCGAGGCGCTTGGGTCGGCACTGCCGGAGCATTCCCCTACGGAACCGGGGCAATGCTGGATTCGGTTGTGCGGGCGATGTAACTTACCTGCACGTAAACGGGAGGTCGCGATGCTGCAGACCAGACAGAATGCTCTCGGGGTCCGGTTTGAAGCGCAATGCAGGGCCTTCGAGAAGGAGCCGTTCCCGACGCTCGACGTGCGCAAGGATCGGCTGAAGCGCCTCCTGGCGCTCACCGAAAAGCACGAGGCCGAGATATGCGCCGCGATCGACAGCGATTTCTCTGCCCGCTCGGCCGAGGAGACGCGGCTTGCCGAATTGTTCGTCGTGCGCGCCGGCATCAGGCACGCGCTGTCGCATCTTGGCGCCTGGATGCGCGAGCGCCGCGTCGCCACCAGCCTGCCGTTCCTGCCCGGCCGCAACCGCCTCCTGCCGCAGCCGCTCGGCGTCGTCGGCATCGTCTCGCCCTGGAACTATCCGTTCCAGCTGGCAATCGCGCCGGCGACCGCGGCGATCGCGGCCGGCAACCGCGTCATGATCAAGCCGTCGGAGCTGACGCCTAAGTTTTCGGACCTGCTCGCCAGCCTGGTCGAAAAATATTTCGCCGCCGACGAGGTCAGCGTGATGGTCGGCGACGCAGACGTCGGCAAGGCGTTCGTGTCGCTGCCGTTCGATCACCTCCTGTTCACGGGCTCGACCGCCGTCGGCCGGCAGGTGGCGCTGGCCGCCGCCGCCAATCTGACGCCGGTGACGCTCGAGCTCGGCGGCAAGTCGCCGGCGATCTTCGATCCGTCCTGCGATCTCGACGCGGCGGTCGCCAGCGTTGCCTATGGCAAGCTGCTCAATGCCGGCCAGACCTGTATCGCGCCGGACTATCTGATGGTCCCGCAAGGGCAGGGCGCGGCGGTCGCGGCAAAGTTCACCGCGGCAATCGCCAAGCTCTATCCGCGCCTCGGCGACAATCGCGACTATACGGCGATCGTCAGCGAGCGGCATCACCGGCGGCTGAGCGACATGGTCGCCGAGGCGCGTGACTGCGGCGCCGACATCATCGAGGTCAATCCGGGCAACGAGACGCTCGGCGTCACCGACCGCAAAATGGCGCCGGTGCTGGTGCGCAATGCGGGCGAAAATCTGCGGCTCATGCGCGAGGAGATTTTCGGGCCGGTGCTGCCGATCGTCGAATATGGCACGGTCGACGAGGCCATCGAGCATGTGAACCGGGGCGAGCGCCCGCTGGCGCTCTACTGGTTCGGCAGCGACAACGCCAATCGCCAGAAGGTCATGCGGGGAACCGTGGCCGGCGGCGTCACGATCAATGACTGCATGCTGCATCTGGTGCAGGAGCGGCAGCCTTTCGGCGGCGTCGGCGAGAGCGGCACCGGCGCCTATCACGGCGAATGGGGGTTCCGCACATTCAGCAAGGAAAAGCCGATCTTCATCCAGTCGAAGCTCGGCGCCGGCGGTTTGCTGCGCCCGCCTTACGGCAGGACATTCGAGCGCATCTTCCGGCTGCTCAACCTCATCACTTGACAGATTCAACCCGGGTATAGTGGGGCATGACCGCGCTCCAACCGGGCGGTTGCCGCCGCCGATGGACGATTTTTCGCATCATGCTGACGGCTGCTGCCAGTAACCTTGGGGAACCTGTCGGCGCGCCGGCAAAAGCGCCAGCCGGCTGGCAGAAAAGCCCGCCTTTGTCGAGGCGCTGCGTCCCACGCCGCAATGTTCCTGCAACTTTTCCGACTATTTTGCGCCGCAACTTTCAGGTAGAAGCGCGCGTTCGCCGATCACGGCAAATTGAACTAGGCCCCGCGCACACCCATATCGGCCGCGCGCCCAAGTCGGAAGCGCCGACCTCGCCAGGTCCTGCAACGGAAAAATGACGATGCCGAAAATCAGGTTTCACAAGCTTGCAGCCATTGCCGTGCTCATCGGGTTCGCGGCCTGGATGGGGACGGGCGAGTTTTCCTCCGTCGGCAGCGCCGCCGACAAGTCGGTCACCACCGATAAGTCGGTCACCACCGACAAGCAAGCGGAGGCCGCCAAGCCGAACAAGGCCGAAGCCGAGCCGAAGGCCGCACCGCGCACCGTCGCGGTGGTCACTCCGCCGCGCAAGACCTTCGCGCGGGCGATCCGGATTTCGGGTCTCACCGAGGCCGACAAGCGCGCCGTGCTGGCGACGCGCGTCGCGGGCGTCATCGAAAAGCTGCCGGTCAAGCAGGGCGACCGCGTCAAGACCGGCGACCTGGTGCTGATGCTCGCGGCCGAGGAGAAGATCTCCAATGTCGACAACGCCAAGCAGCTTCTTGTCCAGCGCAAGGCCGAGCTCGACGCCGCCGAGCGCTTGGCCAAGACCGGCAATCTGCCGAAGCTGCAGCTGGACAC
>NZ_RZTO01001419.1:0-705 GCF_003997225.1 Mesorhizobium sp. M2C.T.Ca.TU.002.02.1.1 | reverse complement strand
GTGCGCGACCTCTACAACAAGGATATCGACGAAATCCTGGTCTCCGGCGAGGACGGCTATCGCGAGGCCAAGGACTTCATGCGCATGCTGATGCCGAGCCACGCCAAGGTGGTTCAGCCTTACCGCGACACAACGCCGATCTTCGTGCGCAACGGCATCGAGGCGCAGCTCGACCGCATGCTGCAGCCGCAGGTGACGCTGAAGAGCGGCGGCTACATCATCATCAACCAGACCGAGGCGCTGGTTTCGATCGACGTCAACTCCGGCCGCTCCACCAAGGAGCATTCGATCGAGGAGACCGCGCTCCACACCAATCTGGAAGCGGCCGAGGAGGTCGCGCGGCAGTTGAGGTTGCGCGACCTTGCCGGCCTCATCGTCATCGACTTCATCGACATGGAGGAGAACCGCAACAACCGCTCCGTCGAGAAGCGGCTGAAGGATCACCTCAAGAACGACCGCGCCCGCATCCAGGTCGGCCGCATCTCGCATTTCGGCCTGATGGAAATGTCGCGCCAGCGCATCCGCGCCAGCGTGCTGGAATCGACCATGAAGCCCTGCCCGCATTGCGGCGGCACCGGCCATGTGCGCTCCGATTCCTCCGTGGCGCTGATGGTGGTGCGGGCGATCGAGGAGTTCCTGCTCAAGGATTCGCGCAGCCACATCATCGTGCGCACACCGTCGGCGACCGCGCTCTATGTGCTCAAC
>NZ_RZTO01001418.1:0-706 GCF_003997225.1 Mesorhizobium sp. M2C.T.Ca.TU.002.02.1.1 | reverse complement strand
ATATTGCCGTAGCCGGTCAGGATGATGGCGCGGGCATCGTCTCGCTTCTCGCGGATGGCGGCCACGACATCGAGGCCGTTGCCGTCGCCGAGCCGCATGTCGACCACCGCATAGGCGGGCGGATGGGCGCGCGCCTTGGCGACCGCCTCTTCGACGCTCTCCGCCGTCTCGACCACGAAGCCCCGTGTCTCCATGGCGCGGGCCAGCCGGGTGAGGAAGGGCTTGTCGTCCTCGACGATGAGCAGCGAGGTGTCCTCGCCCTCGACCATTGCGCCAGTCGTTTCGTCTCCGCTCATCTTATCGGCATCCTATTGACCAAAAGCGCAGCCGTCGAAACGAATTCCGGCGACGGCGCTTGAAGTCCATGTTTTCGGGCATGCCACTTTTCCAGACACAATTTTGGGCGACATGCTTCACTTTTACGCAGATACAGTCCCGCAAGGGCAATGTCCAATTTTTAGAGCCGGCAACAGAGCTGCCATGCGGCAACTGCAGGGTTCAGGCGTTGTCGAACATGGTGGCCGAAGCCTGGTCCTGGTTGAGGAAGAGGCCGCGCGGCCAGGAAATCTGCACCACCGCGCCCTCGCCGAGCCCGCTCGAATTGCGGAAATCGATGGTGGCGCCGGAGCGCTCCAGCAAGGTCTTGGCGATGAACAAGCCCAGCCCCAGGCCGCCGCCGGCCTCCGTGCCCTGGCGCGTCGACATG
>NZ_RZTO01001417.1:0-713 GCF_003997225.1 Mesorhizobium sp. M2C.T.Ca.TU.002.02.1.1 | reverse complement strand
GCCGAGCAGGTGGGTGGCGAAGGAGTGGCGCAAGGCATGCGGCGTCGCGGTGTCGGGCAGGTTGAGCGCCGAGCGCAGTTTCGCCATCTCGCGCTGGACGATGGCCGGGTTGAGCGGGCCGCCACGGACGCCGCGGAACAACAGCCCCTCGGGCCCGATATGGAAGGGACAGAGCCGGCGGTATTCGGCGACCGCCTTGCGGGCCACCGGCAACACCGGCACCAGCCGCGTCTTGCCGCCCTTGCCGGTGACCCGCAGCACGGTGTCGGCGTCCGAGGCGAGGTCGCCACCGGTCAGCCCGAGCGCCTCGGAGATGCGCAGGCCGGAGCCATAGAGCAGCGTCAGCACGGCGGCATTGCGCGCGGCGACCCAGGGTTCGTCAGCGAGCTGGCCTTCCACGGCCACGACCTGTTTCGCGTCGCTTGCCGTCAGCGGCTTGGGCAACGACTTCGGCTGGCGTGGCGCGCGCAATGCCGTCGCGCCCGCTGCGTTGACCATCCCGCGTTTTTCGAGAAAGCGCAGCAGCGAGCGGACGCCGGCAAGGCCGCGCCCCAGCGTGCGGGCGCCGGCGCCGTCATTGCGGCGCTTGGCGAGGAAGCCGCGCAGATCGGCCGGCCGCAGGTCGGCGATGTCCGAAATGCCTGGAGGGCCGCCGCGATGGCCGGTCAGGAAATGCAGGAACTGGCGGGGGTCGCGCTCATAGGCCTCGGCGG
>NZ_RZTO01001416.1:0-715 GCF_003997225.1 Mesorhizobium sp. M2C.T.Ca.TU.002.02.1.1 | reverse complement strand
CTCCAGCACCTTGCGGCGGCTGGTGGCGATGGCCGAGGGCAGGATCGGCCGGCCGGAAAGCTTTGCCAGAAGAACGATGCCAAGCCCGGCATCGCGCGGCGTGCCGTTCGGAATGTCGGCGATCATGGCGACGTTCTTGCCCGCGACGAGCGACTTCTTGAGCGCGATCAAGGCCTTGGCGCCGCCTTTGTCGAGATGCCTCGAACTGTTGCGGCCGCCGGAACCGCGCACCGCCTCGATGCCGAATTTCTCGATCATCAGCGCCTGGAGCTCCGCATCGGCGCTGCGCGAGACCATGGCGACCAGCGGCCGGCCCTCGGGATAATAGGCAGGGGTCAGAAGATGCTGACCGTGCCAGAGCGCGATGATGCCGGGTTCGAGATGCGCATAGGCCCCGCCGGCAACCTGGGTCGAGCCCTCGACCAGCGGGCTGGTGAGCCGAATCAGCCGCAGGAACCAGGCGAAAAGGCTGGCGATGAAGTTCTTGACGAAGGTCGACTGCGCCAAAGGCTCGCGGATGCGCCGCCATAGCGTGCGCGTTCCGCCGCGCCTGGCGGCGCGCCGCCCGGTCGCCCCGTTCACCGCTTCATGCTCCATCGACGTCAACCGCCGGCCTTCGATTCTGGATCAAGCAAACGGTGCAGATGAACAACGAAATAACGCATATGGGCATTGTCGACACTGGCCTGCGCCTTGGCTTTCCAGGCGCCAAGCG
>NZ_RZTO01001415.1:0-716 GCF_003997225.1 Mesorhizobium sp. M2C.T.Ca.TU.002.02.1.1 | reverse complement strand
GGTGGCGAGCGTTGCCTGATCGGTGCCGGCGCGCCTTGCCGCCTCGCGGTAGATATCGAACAGCGGCGCGAAGCGAGCCGGTTCGCCGCCAATGATGGCAAGCGCCAGCGGCAGGCCGAGCACGCCGGCGCGGGCGGCCGATTGCGGCGTGCCGCCGATGGCGATCCAGATCGGCAGCTTTTCCTGGAACGGACGCGGGTAGACGCCGCGGCCGTTGATCGGCGCGCGCAGCTTGCCCTGCCATGTCACCTTCACCTGGTCGCGGATGGCGAGCAACAGGTCGAGCTTTTCGGCGAAGAGCTCGTCATAGTCCTCGAGATTGTAGCCGAACAGCGGGAAGGATTCGATGAAGGAGCCGCGCCCGGCCATGATCTCGGCGCGGCCACCGGACAGAAGGTCGAGCGTCGCGAATTGCTGGAAGACGCGCACCGGATCGTCGGAGGAGAGCACGGTGACCGCGCTGGTGAGCTTGATGCGCTTCGTGCGCTCTGCCGCCGCGGCCAGCGCCACGACCGGCGCGGAGGCGGCATAATCGGGGCGGTGGTGCTCGCCCAGGCCGAAAACGTCGAGACCGACCTGGTCGGCCAGCTCGATTTCCTCGATGAGGTTGCGCAGCCGCTCATGCGGGCCGATGGCGCCGGGACTCGGCTCGGGGCTGACATCGGCGAAAGTGTAAAGACCGAGTTCCATCTGGTTGCGTCCTAAGGGCGTTGATG
>NZ_RZTO01001414.1:0-717 GCF_003997225.1 Mesorhizobium sp. M2C.T.Ca.TU.002.02.1.1 | reverse complement strand
CCACGTAAGAACAACGCTTCCCGAAGCGTTTGCTCCGATGCGGCCAATCCATGTCCGCCGGTAATCAGTTCAGCGACCGCTTGGCGCGAAAGGTCGTTTAATTTCAAAGGGTAGAGGCGTTGTCTGGAGATATCGCTCGATGTAACGAACGACTAACCATGCGCCGGATGGGAAGTTTGTCATATTAGCTGTTCGTAGTAGAGCTTTCGGCAAGACCCTGATAGAGTTCTGGTCATAACAGGGTGGCAATGGCGCGCCGGACCTGCCGGGGGGATATCCATCGGCGGACGGCGACGCGTTTCTTTTGAGCGCAGGTCGCCTGTTCTGGATTGAAAGCGGGACTGGGGGCTCGATCATGGCTGAACGGAATTATACCCGTCAGCTTGCGACAATCATTTCGATCGACGCCGTGGGATTCTCGCGACTGATGGGCATCGACGACGAGCTCGCCGTCGCCGCCTTCGAGGAGAGGCGAGACATCATTGCCGACAGTTGCGGCGCCTTTGGCGGGCGTACGTTCGGCGATGCCGGCGACAGCATCATGGCCGAATTCGGCACCCCGATCGAAGCCCTGCGGGCGGCCTTCGATTTCCAGGGCCGGATCGTGGCGCTGAATGCGGCGGTCGCCGAGGACATGCGCATGCCGTTTCGCGCCGGGATCAACACCGGCGACGTCATCGTCCGGGAAGGCCGGCTCTACGGTGACGACGTGAACAT
>NZ_RZTO01001413.1:0-718 GCF_003997225.1 Mesorhizobium sp. M2C.T.Ca.TU.002.02.1.1 | reverse complement strand
CTTCTGCAGCGCGTCGACGAGCTCCCAGCCCATGACGAAGATCAGGTCGTACTTGCCGTCCTTCGCCAGGTTGGCGAACTGCTCCTCATAGTCGAGCGCGCGATTGCCGGTATCGACCAGCTTGAGGTCGATGCCGAAATCCGTCTTCGCCTTGTTGAGGCCGTTGACGATCGAGACGCCGAAGCCCTGCGCGAAATAGCCCGAGATGGCGGCCACGGATACCTTGCCCTGCGCGCAGGCAAGGCTGACCGAAGCAACAAGCGCGGCGCCGGCGAAGATGCACTTCGAAATGATTTTTTTCATGTTTCTCCCCTGTTTGAAGGTCGCCCCAAGTGCCGGCTCCGCAAGGGGCGCCGGAAAACTTGTTGGTGATCATATGACCTTATGGGTGCTCCAATGACCTGTCAATCTGGCGCCACGCGACGTTCCATGCCTTCGTTCCCGAACGACGCGCAATTGGCTTGACAAAGCCGCCGGATCGATAATTGTTGATACTCAAACAATTTCATAGGGCAATTGGAGCAGCCGATGCCGAAGCCAGCGGTCAGGAAGTTTGTCGTACAGGTCGAGGAGATTTTTCACGAAGGCGGGCCGGTGCGGGCAGAGCCGGTCAAGCGCGGCGCGGTGCTGGCGGTGATCGAGAATCCGTTCGCGGGCCGCTATGTGGAGGAGATCACCGGGTTCATGGAGGATCTCAAGCCGCTCGGTCTCGAAATGG
>NZ_RZTO01001412.1:0-721 GCF_003997225.1 Mesorhizobium sp. M2C.T.Ca.TU.002.02.1.1 | reverse complement strand
GTGTAGAGCTGGTAGCGCAGCGCGCCGTCTTCCTCGAAACCTTTCGGGCTGCGGGCGTTGGCGGAAGCAAGGGCCGCGCGCACATCCTCCAGGCCGATGCCGTAATGGAACAGCGCGCCGGGATTGAGCTCGACGCGCACGGCCGGCAGCGAGGAGCCGCCGAGGTCGACATTGCCGATGCCCTCGACCTGCGACAGGCGCTGCTGCAGCACGGTCGCGGCGGCATCGTAGAGCTGGCCGGGGGTGAGCGTGCGCGAGGTCAGCGCCAAGATCATCACCGGCGAGTCGGCCGGATTGTATTTGCGATAGGTCGGGTTGCTGCGCAGGTCCGACGGCAGGTCGGCGCGCGCGGCGTTGATCGCCGCCTGCACGTCACGCGCCGCGCCGTTGATGTCGCGGGCGAGGTCGAATTGCAGCACGACATTGGTGGAGCCGGTGCCCGAGCGCGAGGTCATTTCGCTGACCCCGGCGATCTGGCCGAGATGGCGTTCCAGGGGTGCCGCGACATCGGTCGCCATCGTGTCGGGGCTGGCACCGGCCATCGAGGCCTGCACCGAGATGGTTGGGAAATCGACCTTGGGCAAAGGTGCCACGGGCAAATTGAAATAGGCGATCAGCCCCGCGGCGGCCAAGCCTATCGCCAGCAGCGTCGTGGCGACCGGCCGCGCGATGAACGGGGCCGAGAGGTTCACGGCGCGGACCCACCGGCGGAGGCTTCGGA
>NZ_RZTO01001411.1:0-722 GCF_003997225.1 Mesorhizobium sp. M2C.T.Ca.TU.002.02.1.1 | reverse complement strand
GCTCGACATAACGCGGAAACACGCCTTCCGGTGCAGGCAAGGCGGTGCCGGGCACCAGCGCGTGGTCGGCATGGACGTGCTCGAAAGCCCGCTTGTCCACCGGCACGGCCAACAGGTCGAGCAGCTTGGCGGCCGATCCGGGAATGAAGGGTTGGCAAAGCACCGTCACCCGGCGCACCAGCTCGGCCGTCGTCCAAAGTACCGTTTCCATGCGCTCCGGATTGGTCTTCTTCAGCGCCCACGGCTCCTGGGAAGCGAAATAACGGTCCGCTTCCGCAACCACGCTGAAGATCGCCGCCAGCGCCAGATGGATTCCCTGCTCCGCCATCGCCCGGCGAGAAACGGCCAGCGCTTCGATCGCCTGGTCGAGGATCGCCGTGTCGGCCTCCGCCAACTCGCCGCGCCGCGGTACCGCGCCGCCGCAATTCTTGGCGATCATCGACAGCGAGCGCTGCGCCAGATTGCCGAGGCCGTTGGCAAGGTCGGCATTGGTGCGGTTGACAATCGCTTCATGGCTGTAATTGCCGTCCTGGCCGAACGGCACCTCGCGCATGAAGAAATAGCGCACCTGGTCGACGCCGTAGTGCTCGACCATGGTGAACGGGTCGATGACGTTGCCGACCGACTTCGACATCTTCTCGCCGCGGTTGAACAGGAAGCCGTGCGCGAAGACGCGCTTCGGCAGCGGGATTCCCGCCGACATCAGGAAGGCCGGCCAATAG
>NZ_RZTO01001410.1:0-723 GCF_003997225.1 Mesorhizobium sp. M2C.T.Ca.TU.002.02.1.1 | reverse complement strand
GGCCCATCGGCCTTGACCAGATCGTCCGGGTCCTTGCCATCGGGCAGCAGCGCAAAGCGCACGCGACGTTCCGGCTGCACCGAAGGCAGCGCCATGTCGGCCGCCCGCCACGCCGCTTTCAACCCGGCCTTGTCGCCGTCGAAGCACAGCACCGGCTCCGGCGCCATGCGCCACAGGAGCTCGAGCTGGTTTTCGGTGAGCGCCGTGCCAAGCGGCGCCACGGCGTTCTCGAAGCCGGCCTGCGCCAGCGCGATCACGTCCATATAGCCTTCGACCGCGATCACCGTTCCGCCCTTTGCCAAGGCCTTGCGGGCGCGGGCGAAATTGTAGAGCACGTTGCCCTTGTGGAAGAGCTCGGTCTCGGGCGAGTTCATGTATTTGGCCAAGGCGTCGGGCGCCAGCGCGCGACCGCCGAAGGCGATGATCTTGCCGCGCGAATCCGGGATCGGAAACATGATGCGGTCGCGGAACCAGTCATAGGAGACCGGAATGTCGTCGCCATGCCGCACCAGTCCGCAGGCCTCTATATCGGCCTTCGGCACGCCCTTGGCGGCGAGATGCTCCTTCAACGCATTGCGGCTGTCGGGCGCATAGCCCAGCCGGAAGGATTGCTGCGTCGCCGGCGTCAGCCCGCGGTCACGCAGATAGGCGCGAGCTTTGGCGCCGTCGGCGCTCTGCAGCCGCTCCTGGAAGAAGGCCGTCGCCATTTCCATCACATCGGTC
>NZ_RZTO01000140.1:0-10294 GCF_003997225.1 Mesorhizobium sp. M2C.T.Ca.TU.002.02.1.1 | reverse complement strand
GCTGCCATGTCGCGGTACAGAGTCGGTCATCGCGTCGGATGTATGCAACGCATTGTGGCGATTATGCAACAAGTGTGGCCGGGAAGATAATCTTTCCCTGGTAAATTCGCCGAAAGGACGAAGTGACGCTAGAGCCGGATGATTTCAGGTCGGGTCGACCTGAAATCTGAATCCGTTTCTAGATCAAAGAGATAGGGCATGATGTCGTCCGAAAACCGCTTCACACTTTTCGGCATCATGCTCTAGGGCTGCCTGGACGACTTGTAGACGTTGACGCCGAGCTCGCGGATCTTCTTGCGCAGCGTGTTGCGGTTGAGCCCCAGCAGCTCCGCGGCCTTGATCTGGTTGCCGCGCGTCGCCGTCATCGAAGCCAGCACCAGCGGATACTCGACCTCGGCAAGAATGCGCTGGTAGAGGCCGGCCGGCGGCAATTCACCGGCGAAGGAGGCAAAATAGCGCTGCAGGAAATGCTCGACCGCCTGGCCGATCGACAGATCGTCGGGGATGAGCGCGCCGCCGTCCGGCACAACCGGCCTCTCGCCCGTCTTCAGCTCGGACTCGATGATCTCTGAGGAAATCTCGTCCTGCGAGTAGAGGGCGGCCAGCCGCCGCACCAGGTTTTCCAGCTCGCGCACATTGCCCGGCCAGGGGTAGCGCTTCATCAGCTCGATGCCGCCGGACGATATGCGCTTGGTCTGCAGGCCCTCGCTGGCGCCCTGCTTGAAGAAATGCCGCACCAGGTCGGGAATGTCCTCGGAACGCTCGCGCAGCGCCGGCAGCCTGAGCGGCACGACGTTGAGGCGGTAGAACAGGTCCTCGCGGAACAGGCCCTGGTTGATGAGCGTGCGCAGGTCCTTGTTGGTGGCCGCGACGATGCGCACATCCGTCTTGATCGGCGTGCGGCCGCCGACCGTGGTGTATTCGCCCTGCTGCAGCACGCGCAGCAGCCGGGTCTGCGCTTCCATCGGCATGTCGCCGATCTCATCGAGGAACAGCGTGCCGCCCTCGGCCTGCTCGAAACGGCCGCTGGAGCGGTTCTGAGCGCCGGTGAAGGCGCCTTTCTCATGGCCAAAGAGCTCCGATTCGATGAGGTCGCGCGGAATCGCCGCCATGTTGATGGCCACGAACGGGCCGCCGCGGCGGCGGCCATATTCATGCAGCGCGCGCGCCACCAGCTCCTTGCCGGTGCCGGACTCGCCGCTGATCATGACCGTGAGATCGGTCTGCATCATGCGCGCCAGCATGCGGTAGATGTCCTGCATGGCGGCGGAGCGACCGACCAGCGGCATCGTCTCCGGCTGGTCTTCGGCGCGCGCCTCGAGCTTCGGCCGCTTCGGCTCGGCCAGCGCCCGGTTGACGATGTTGAGCAGCTCGGTGAGGTCGAAGGGCTTCGGCAGATATTCGTAGGCGCCGGTCTCGGAGGCGCGGATGGCGGTCATGAACGTGTTCTGGGCGCTCATGACGATGACGGGCAGCTCGGGCCGCGCCTTCTTGATGCGCGGCAACATGTCGAAGGCGTTTTCATCCGGCATCACCACATCGGTGATGACCAGATCGCCCTCGCCCGCCGCGACCCAGCGCCAGAGCGTCGAGGCATTCGAGGTCACGCGCACCTCGTGGCCGACGCGTGACAGCGCCTGGTTGAGCACGGTGCGGATGGCCGCGTCGTCGTCAGCGACCAGAATATTGCCGCGAGCGCTCATTTGCGGTCTCCTTCAGCTTCGTCGCCCGGGCCTTGCGAAGTCTCTTTCCAGGCCGGCATCAGGACGCGGAACGTGGTGCCGCGCGGCGTCGAATCGCATTCGATGATGCCGCCGTGCTCGCCGACGATCTTGGCGACCAGCGCCAGCCCGAGGCCGGAGCCGTTCGGCTTGGTGGTGATGAACGGATCGAACAGGATCGGCAGGATGTCCTCGGACACGCCGGGGCCGTTGTCATGAACGCAGAATTCCAGCGGCAGCGAGACACGGTCCTGGGTTCCAGGCACGGAAACGCGGATGCCCGGGCGGAAAGCCGTCGACAGCACGATCTCGCCCTGCGGGTCGGCGCCGATCGCCTCGGCGGCGTTCTTCACCAGATTGAGGAAGACCTGGATCAGCTGGTCTCGGTTGGCGAAGACCGGAGGCAATGATGGATCATATTCCTCCAAGATCTTGATCCGCCTTGCAAAACCGTTCTTGGCGATCGCCTTCACATGATCCAGCACGACGTGGATGTTGACTGGAAAACGCTCGATCGGCCGCTCGTCGGAAAACACCTCCATGCGGTCGACCAGCGAGACGATGCGGTCGGTTTCGTCGGTGATCAGGCGGGTGAGCGCTCGGTCCTCGTCGGACGCGGAAAGCTCGAGCAGCTGGGCGGCGCCGCGGATGCCGGAGAGCGGGTTCTTGATCTCATGCGCGAGCATGGCGGCAAGCCCGGTGACGGAGCGCGCCGCGCCGCGATGCGTCATCTGGCGGTCGATCTTGTCCGCCATCGACCGTTCCTGGAACATGACGACGACCGAGCCCGGAAACTCCGGCACCGGCGCGACATAGAGATCGACCATCTTCTCGATGCCGAGCCGCGGCGACGACACGTCGACGCGGTATTCGTTGACCGGCGCGCGGCGCTCTCGGACCTGATCGACCAGCGTCAGCAACGGGCTGCCGAACGGCACCAGCTTGGAGAGCGTGTTGCGGGCAAGCATATTCGCGCTGGAGCGGAAGAAGTCCTCGGCATCCGCATTGGCAAACGTGATGAAGCCGTCGGGGTCGACCATGATGACCGGGCGGCGGATGGTGTTGAGCACGATGTTGGCGGCATCCGCCATATCGGGCTGCTGGGGAACATCGGCCTTCATGCCGCGCTCCGTAAGCTGATCGATGGCGAGCTGTCGGCGAACGCGCGGCGCAGCTCGGCGACGACCTCGCGTGGCTCGAAGGACGTCAGGATGCGTTTGCGTTGCCCGGCGCAAACACCGGGAGCGTGGCGATCGAGATACCAGCCGAGATGTTTTCGCGCCTGGCGCAGCCCGCTTTCGATGCCGTGGAGCGCGAGCATGTCCTCGTAGTGCGAGACGACGTAATCGGTTAACTCTTGCGGCGTTGTTGGAATGCCTTGCGCACCCGCGCCGGTGGCGGTCGTGGCGATGCCTCCGGCAACCCAAGGCGCGCCATAGTGCGCGCGGCCGATCATTACGGCGTCGGCGCCGGATTGTTCGAGGATGGCTGCTGCTTCCTCCGGCGAGCCGACATCGCCATTGGCGACCACGGGAATCGAGACCGCTTGCTTGACGCGCGCGATGGCGCGCCAGTCGGCCTTGCCCTGATAGAACTGGCAGCGCGTGCGGCCGTGCACGGTCACCATGCTGACGCCGGCCTGCTCGGCGCGGCGCGCCAGCATCGGCGCGTTGAGCGCGCTTTCGTCCCAGCCGAGCCGCATCTTGACCGTCACCGGCACCGACACGGCGCCGACCACCGCCTCGATCAGCGACAGCGCGTGGTCGAGATCGCGCATCAGCGCCGAGCCGGCATAGCCGCCGGTCACCTTCTTCGCCGGGCAGCCCATGTTGATGTCGATGATGTCGGCGCCCTCGCCCGCCGCGATTCGCGCCCCTTCGCCCATGTGCGCAGCCTCGCGGCCGGCGAGCTGCACCATATGCACCGGCAGGCCGGAATGGCGTATACGCAGGTCGCAGCCTGCCCGCCCCTTGGCCAGTTCGCCGCTCGCCACCATTTCGGACACGACAAGGCCGGCACCGTGCGCATGGGCGCGCTGCCGGAACGGCTCGTCGGTGATGCCGGACATCGGCGCGAGGAAAACCCGATTGCGGATTCTCACGCCGCCGACATCGAGTGGCGATGCCAATGTGGTCAGTTCAGTCATGCACAAAAACCAAGCACGCTCGATCAGTGCACATTCTCTAGCCAGAAGTGAGGCATTGTGCAACGCGCAATGACGTCACATTAAGGCGCATTTTGGAAAAAGCTGGCCTTCGGCCATCACCCCGACTAGAGCATGATGCCGAAAAGTGTGAGCGGTTTTCGGCCGACATCATGCTCTACTTCTTTGATTTAGAGACGGATTCAGATTTCAGGTCGAACAGACCTGAAATCATCCGGCTCTAGGACCGATCGGAATGAGCGAGGCAAGCGAAAGGCAAGCGGCGTCCCCAGGCGGCGGGATCGGGGTGGTGATCGTCGCCGCCGGCCGCGGCGCGCGCGCCGGACAGGCCGACGGTCCGAAGCAGTATCAGCGCATCGGCGGCCGCGCCGTCATCGCCCATACGCTGGATATCTTCCTTTCCCATCCGATGATCGGCCCGGTTGTCGTGGCCATCCATGCCGACGACGCCGAACTCTTCCAACGCGCGGCCGAGGCGCATGGCGATCGCCTTGTCGCCGTTATCGGCGGCCCTTCGCGCCAGGCATCCGTCCGGCTCGGTCTCCTGGCGCTGAGAGAGCAAGCACCCGCAAAAGTGCTGGTGCATGATGCCGTACGCCCGTTCGTCGACTCCGGGCTGATCGACCGCACGATCGAAGCCATCGGCGAGCGCCAGGGCGCGCTGCCGGCGCTGCCCGTCGCCGACACGCTGAAGCGGGAATCGGCCACCGGGATGATCGACGAGACGGTGTCGCGGGCCGGCCTGCATGCCGCGCAGACGCCGCAGGGTTTTCCATTCTGGCCGCTGCTCGCCGCGCATGAGAAGGCGCATCATCTGGGCAAGACCGAGTTCACCGACGACGCGGCGATCGCCGAATGGGCGCAGATACCGGTCAGGATCGTTCCCGGATCGCCGGACAACGTCAAACTCACCTGGGCAAGGGACATCGCATTGGCCGACCAACGGCTCTCGAGCGCGCAGCCGCGCTTCCCGGATATTCGCACCGGCAATGGCTACGACGTGCATGCGTTCGAACCCGGCGACCACGTCACGCTCTGCGGCGTCGCCATTCCCTATGAGCGAAAGCTCTCCGGCCATTCGGACGCTGATGTCGGGCTGCATGCGCTGACCGACGCGCTGCTCGCCACCTGCGGCGCCGGCGACATCGGCACGCATTTCCCGCCCTCGGACCCGCGATGGAAGGGGGCAGCCTCGAAGATCTTCGTCGAGCACGCGGCCAAGCTGGTGCGCGAGCGCGGCGGCCGCATCGCCAATGCCGATATCACACTGATCTGCGAGGCGCCGCGCGTCGGGCCGCATCGCGCGGCGATGACGGAGGCGCTTTCGGCCATGCTCGGCATTGCGCCCGAGCGCATTTCGATCAAGGCGACGACCAACGAGAAGCTCGGCTTTGTCGGACGCGGCGAAGGCATCGCCGCGATCGCCACCGCCAGCGTCGTCTATCCCGGAGAGGTGCCCGCATGAGCAACGCCGAACTCGCCATCGCTTTGCTCCAGGCCTGCCAGCAGCGCGGCATCATGCTGGCGACGGCCGAAAGCTGCACCGGCGGCCTGATCATCGCCGCGCTCACCGACATCGCCGGATCCTCCGCCGTGGTCGATCGCGGCTTCATCACCTATTCCAACGAAGCCAAGATGGAGATGCTCGGCGTCTCCGCCGCCACGCTCGACGCACATGGCGCGGTCTCGCGCGAGACAGTGCTGGAGATGGCGGCAGGCGCGCTGACGCATTCGCAAGCCAGCCTGTCGCTCGCCGTCACCGGCATTGCAGGCCCCAGCGGCGGCTCGGCGGACAAGCCGGTCGGTCTTGTGTGGTTCGGGATTGCGTTGGCCGGGCAACCTGTTGTCGCGGAGCGGCAGCTATTTGGTCAAAAGGGCCGCGAATTCATCCGGCACGAGACGGTGCGGCACGCGCTGCAGCTCGGGTTGCGGGCGTTGGGTCAGGATCGGGCCGGGTGAAGATCAGGCCGGCTTCGCGCCATAGATGACGTCGGCGCGTTTCTCGAAGGCTTCCGAGAACATGCGGAAGGCGCGGTCGAACATCGTACCCATCAGCGCGCCGAGAATGCGGCTCTTGAATTCGTAGTCGATGAAGAAATGCACTTCGCAGCCGCTGTCGGCGGGGTCGAAGCGCCAGATGTTGCTGAGATATTTGAACGGGCCGTCGATATATTTGACGTCGATGGCGTTCTCGTCGGGCTTCAGCAGCACCTGTGTCGTGAAGGTCTCGCGGATCGCCTTGTAGCCGATGCTCATGTCGGCAACCAGGATGGTGCGGCCGTCACGCTCCTTGCGCGAGCGCACGGTGAGCGATTCACAGAGCGGCAGGAATTGCGGGTAGGCCTCGATGTCCGCCACCAGCGCGAACATCTCTTGCGGTGTATGCGCGACGCGGCGTGTCGCCTCGAATTTCGGCATTGAAGGTCAGCTGGCCTTCGCGAGCTGCGCCTCGCGCGCCGCGCGCAGCCTGGCGAAATCCTCGCCGGCATGGTGCGAGGAGCGCGTCAGCGGGCTCGACGCCACGAGCAGGAAACCCTTGGTCTTGCCGATGGTCTCGTAGGACTTGAACTCGTCCGGCGGGATGAAGCGGATCACCGGATGGTGCTTCTTCGAAGGCTGCAGATACTGGCCGATGGTCATGAAGTCGACATTGGCCGAGCGCAGATCGTCCATCAATTGCAGCACTTCGTTCCGCTCCTCGCCGAGGCCGACCATGATGCCGGATTTGGTGAAGATCGACGGGTCGAGTTCCTTGACGCGCTGCAAGAGCCGGATCGAGTGGAAGTAACGTGCGCCCGGACGGACCGTCAGGTAGTTCGACGGCACGGTTTCGAGATTGTGGTTGAAGACGTCGGGCTTGGCCACAACGACGACCTCCAGCGCGCCGTCCTTGCGCAGGAAGTCGGGCGTCAGGATCTCGATCGTCGTCGAGGGCGCCTCGGCGCGGATGGCGTGGATGACATCGGCGAAATGCTGTGCGCCGCCGTCGGCCAGGTCGTCGCGATCGACGGAGGTGATGACGACGTGGCTCAGCCCCATCTGTTTCACCGCGTGGGCGACCCGGGCCGGCTCATCCGGATCGAGCGCGGTCGGGATGCCGGTCGCGACATTGCAGAAGGCGCAGGCGCGCGTGCAGATCTCGCCCATGATCATGAAGGTGGCGTGCTTCTTGTCCCAGCATTCGCCGATATTCGGGCAGCCGGCCTCCTCGCACACCGTCACCAGCTTGTGCGACTTCACGATCTCGCGCGTTTCGGCATAGCCCTTGGAAACCGGCGCCTTGACGCGGATCCAGTCGGGCTTGCGCAGCACCTCCTGGTCTGGCCTGTGCGCCTTCTCTGGATGCCGCGGGCGCGGCGCATTGGCGATCGTGTCGAGAACAGTGACCATCTCAAAAACCCTTCGCGACCGCTGGCATCGCGGCCGCCTGTCTGTCGTCATCTAGGACTTTTCGGAGCAAAGAAAAAGGCCGCGCCGGCGCATGCCGCCACGGCCGTTTCCGCATAGCGGCTTTCGTCCAGCGACGCATTCGCGCGCCTTACCGACGCATTCGCGCGCCTTAGCGGCGAACAAGCCGCCCCACGAAGATCAGCAGGCAGGCGCCGATGAAGCCGGTGATAAGATAGGCGACCCAGCCGACGCCGAAGGCCCCGACATTGAGGGCTTGCAGGATCGCGTTCAGCACCACGGCGCCGACGATGCCCATGATGATGTTCATGAAGATACCGGTGTTGCTCTTCATGACCATCTCGGCGAACCAGCCTGCCAGACCGCCGACGATAATGGCCGTGATCCAGCCGACGCCATTCATATGCATGTGCCAATTCCTCCTCGATCAGGTGAAAATGCATCCGGATACGAACTGCCTTGCCGTCAGCTTTCTCCGGCTGCCGCGTGTGAGTCTCGCCTGACCAATCTAGCACGGATCGGCTATCTATCACCGATTGGTGACTTATCATGCGTTCAAAGCGCGGCCATAGGCGTCGAGCACGCTCTCCTTCATCATCTCCGACAGTGTCGGATGCGGGAAGATCGTGTGCATCAGCTCTTCCTCGGTCGTCTCCAGGTTCATCGCCACGACAAAACCCTGGATGAGCTCGGTCACCTCGGCGCCCACCATATGCGCGCCGAGAAGCTGCCCGGTCTTCTTGTCGAAGATGGTCTTGACGAAGCCCTGGTCCTCGCCGAGCGCGATGGCCTTGCCGTTGGCGCTGAAGGGGAAGCGGCCGACGCGGATATCCTTGCCTTCGGCCTTGGCCTTCGCTTCGGTCAGGCCGACGGACGCGACCTGCGGGCTGCAATAGGTGCAGCCGGGGATCTTCAGCTTGTCGATGGCATGCACGCCCGGGAAATTGGCGATTTTCTCGATGCAGACGACGCCCTCATGCTCGGCCTTGTGGGCGAGCATCGGCGGGCCGGCGACGTCGCCGATGGCGTAGATGCCGGGCACATTGGTCTTACCGTAGCCGTCGACGACGATGCAGCCGCGGTCCGTCTTTACACCGAGCGCTTCCAGGCCGAGATTCTCGATGTTGCCCTGCACGCCGACGGCCGAGATCATGCGGTCGGCGGTGATCTTCTCGACCTTGCCGTCCTTCATCTCGACATGCGCAGTGACCGAATTGGCTGATTTGTCGACCTTGGTCACCTTGGCTTCGAGGATGATCTTCATCCCTTGTTTCTCGAACTGCTTCTGCGCGAATTTCGAGACCTCGGCGTCCTCGACCGGCATGACCTGCGGCAGCAGCTCGACCACCGTCACGTCCGCGCCCATGGTGCGGTAGAAGGAGGCGAACTCGATGCCGATGGCGCCCGAACCCATCACCAGCAGCGATTTCGGCATTTCCTTCGGCACCATCGCCTCGAAATAGGTCCAGATCAGCTTGCCGTCCGGCTCGATGCCGGGCAGCGCGCGCGGCCGGGCGCCGGTCGCCAGGATGATATGCTTGGCGGCGTAGGTGCCCTCGCCCTTGACGCCCTTCGGCACCGGCGGCTGCGGCTCCATCGCCTTCTTGGCGGTCTTCGAGACGACGACCTCACCGGGCTTCGACAGCTTCGCCTCGCCCCAGATGACGTCAACCTTGTTCTTCTTCATCAGGAAGCCGACGCCGTTGTTCAGCCTGAGCGACACTTTTCGGGAACGGTCGACCACGGCGGCCGTGTCGGGGCTGACCTTGCCGCCTTCGAGCTTCAGGCCGTAGTCCTTCAGATGATCCGAATAATGCATGATCTCGGCTGAGCGCAGCAGCGCCTTGGTGGGGATGCAGCCCCAGTTGAGGCAGATGCCGCCCAGATGCTCGCGCTCGACGATCGCCGTCTTGAAGCCGAGCTGGGCGGAACGCACCGCCGTTACATAGCCGCCGGGGCCTGAGCCGATGATGATGACGTCGTAGGATTCAGCCACGGGTTTTCTCCCTGATCTTTCTAAGGGTTAGAGTGAGAGCATGACACGCACGAGCGGTGCCAGCGCCTGGCCGAGCCGCCGCGTGTTCTCGGCATCGAGATGGACGCCGTCGAGCGGCGTGGTGGTGGCGACCGTGCCGGCATCGAAGAAGCCGCAGCCTGCCTCGTCGGCCAGCGCCGAATATTGCGGCGCCAAGCGCTTGGAGGCGTCGTCGCCGCCGGCGAACATTTCCTTGAATTCGGCATTGTCGGTGCGCGTCACCGCCGGCGGCGCGACGATCAGGATCTGCGGCGCCGGCCAGTCGAACGGATAGTCATGGCCGCGCACGATGTCGATCAGCCGCTGGATGCCCTGCTTGGCGGCGACCGGATTGCCGTGGATCCAGGGTTTCATATCGTTGGCGCCGAGCATCAAGATGACGAGATCGAGCGGCGCATGGCTGGTCAGGATCGTCGGCAGGATGCGGGCGCCGTTGCGGTCGGCGCCAGCCAGGTATTCGTCGAAAGCGGTGGTGCGGCCGTTCAATCCTTCGGCGATCACCTCGACACCCTCGCCGAGTGCTGCCCCGAGCACGCTCGGCCAGCGATCTTCGAGCGCATGGCGGCCAAGGCTGCCGGCGTCATAGCCCCAGGTCAGCGAGTCGCCATAGCAGAGAATTGTCTTCATGCGGTTGCCCCACCCTTGCCGAAATCTGACTGCGAGCGCCTGACGCGCCGGCGTGCGAAGAGCTCGCCGGCGGGATCGAAAATGATCAAGGCGAAAAGGCTGGTGACGAATTTCCGCACCGCCTTTTTCCTTCCTAGACCAGCATGCCCATCGGGTTCTCGATCATGCGCTTGAAGGCGCCGAGCAGTTCCGCGCCAAGCGCTCCGTCGACCGCACGATGATCGGTCGACAGCGTCACCGACATCACCGTTGCCACCTTGATCTCGCCCTTCTTCACCACTGCCCGCTCTTCGCCAGCGCCGACCGCCAGGATCGTCGCATGCGGCGGGTTGATGACGG
>NZ_RZTO01001409.1:0-724 GCF_003997225.1 Mesorhizobium sp. M2C.T.Ca.TU.002.02.1.1 | reverse complement strand
CTGTTGTTTTGGCAACCGGTATCGCGGTCCTCCTGGCCGGCGGACCGGCCTTCGCGGCGGACGACAAGGCACTACCCCCACAGAATGCCAAGAAACTTTCGGAGATCGTCGCCAAGGTCGAGCGCCGCACCGACTTCCGCTATGTGAAGGAGGTCGATTGGGATAGCGACGGCTACACCATCACCTACTACACCACGGACAAGGCCAAGGTCCAAATCACCTACGACCCCGTGACCGGCGAACCAAAATAGGCTGCCTCGCCCTCCGCCGAGCCTGCCAAAGCATTTAAGCCGCTGCCCGCCGGTGTCCGACCTCCGTGCTTTGGCGCTTAACACTCCTTTGCCGCACGAAAACCCGGCGCGACGGACCACACTTGCATCGACAAAACTTTGGTGGCTAACTGCCCGCCGTGATTGCGGGCTCGGGGGTGCATGGCAATGATCGGCTACGTCCTGAAACGCATCCTGATGGTGCTTGTCGGCTATCTGGTCTCTGCGCTCGTCGGATTGATCGCCGTGGTGGTGATCTACGCGATACTGAGTTCGCTACCCGACGCGCCAGCTTATTTCGGGCTTATGGAACTCACGCCGGTCGCCGTGCTGGTGGTGCCGCCCCTCGGTATGTTCGTCTATTTCCTGACGATCATCCTGACGGGTATGCAGACGCTGGTCTTTGCCTTGATCGCCGAGTTCTTCTCGCTGCGAAGTTTCTGGCTGCATATGGT
>NZ_RZTO01001408.1:0-730 GCF_003997225.1 Mesorhizobium sp. M2C.T.Ca.TU.002.02.1.1 | reverse complement strand
GCGAAGGGCTGCACGGCTTCTATGGCGCGAGCTCGATGGAGCGTCTGCCGGCCGAAGCGGCAATCGCCAGGCAGACGGCGGATTTCAAGGCGGTTTCGATCGCGAAAAGGAAGGGATGAGGCAATGGCCGACAGGAGCAAGGTGTTCGTCTACCCGAAGGATGTCAGCGCCTTCGGCTTCGACTGGGGCAAGCTGTCGCTGACCGTCGCGCCGGAAGTGAATGGCGCCGCCCACTTCTCCGGCGGCGTCGTCGACCTGCCGCCCGGCAAGGGCCATACCCGCCACAACCACCCCGGCGCCGAAGAGATCATCTTCGTCATCTCCGGCAATGGCGAGCAGATGGTCGAGGACGAGAAAGGCAATCCGGTGGTGGCGAAGGTCGGCCCCGGCTGCACCATCTACGTGCCGGAAAGCCGCTTCCACTCGACGCTCAACACCGGCGACCAGCCGATGCAGCTTTTCGTCGTCTATTCGCCGGCCGGGCCGGAACTCGCGCTGCGCGACCTGCCCGATTTCAGGCTGCTGCCGGCGGGCAAATAATGACCTTTCCTTCTCCCCGTTCCAGCGCAGGTCGACCCCCACTCCGTCTCGGCTTCGCCGAGCCACCTCTCCCCCGATCGACGGGGTAGAGGAAAGGCGCCACGCTTTTTGCCGTCAACGCTCGTCCAGCAAGGCTCCCTTCCTTTCCCTCCGGAGGGGGGAAAGGTGGCGCTGCGAAGCAGCGACGGAT
>NZ_RZTO01001407.1:0-730 GCF_003997225.1 Mesorhizobium sp. M2C.T.Ca.TU.002.02.1.1 | reverse complement strand
TGCCGAGGCTCTCGGCATCGAACTCGCCGGCCGCAAGCGCGAGCGCCGCTCCGGCGGCGCCGTAGCCGAGCACCGTCGCCACCGTCAGGATCGACAGGTGCCCGAGGAACTTGCCGAACAGGATCTGCCGGCGCGAGAGCGGATAGGAAAGAAGCAGCAGCAGGGTGCCGCGATCCCGCTCCCCGACGATTGCGTCGTGCGACAGGAGGAGCGCGATCAAGGGAACCAGGAAGATCGTCAGGCTCGACAGGCTGACGACCGTGACTTCGAGCGGGCTTGCGCCGACCACGCCCGTGGGAGCGCTGCCGAGAAACGCAAGCGTCAGCGCCAGGCCGGCCATCAGCAGGACCGCGCCAAGGGCCCATCGGTTGCGAAGGCCGTCGCGTATCTCGCGACCGGCAATCGTTGCTATGGCGTTCATTCCGCGGCCTCCCGTGTCAGCTCGTCGCAAAGATCGACCAATGTCGCCGGCATCACTTCGATGTCGGAGACGCCTTCCAGCAGCGAGACGCTGCGGATCGCCTCGATCTTGCCGTCGTCGGCGCAGGTGAGCTCGAAGCGCAGATCGTCGAGCCACTGCGCGCCGCGCCGGGCGGTGAATTCCCGCGCCGCGGTCCCGTCGGCGACATGCACCCGTATGCGAAGCGGCAGGTCCGCCTGGCGACGGAGTTCCGGAAGCGCGCCGCATGCGACCATGCGGCCGGCCTTCATGATGGCGATGCGGTCGGCC
>NZ_RZTO01001406.1:0-733 GCF_003997225.1 Mesorhizobium sp. M2C.T.Ca.TU.002.02.1.1 | reverse complement strand
CGGCTCACAAGGTCCCCCACCCAGGTCGCCCAGGAAGGCCGCCAGGGTTAAATCCCACCTGAGCCGGCGCGCTGGTCGCCGGCTTGATCGATCCCCACTTGCTGATCGGAAGGGCTTGGCGCCAAGACGCGCCGGAGCACTTGCCGTCGCCGTTTCGAGCACAGCGATGGTCGCAACCTCACCCGAGGAAGCGATAGCGACCCTTCCCAGAATGTAGATATGGCGCAGCCCGGGCTTGCGGCAAGCCCCTGGCCATGGCGTATCAACGCTGCTCCGAAAAACCCCGACGGAGCATGGAATGCGGATCTTGTTATCGACTTACGGCTCACGCGGCGATGTCGAGCCATTGGCGGCGCTGGGCGCGGCCTTGCAGGCGCACGGCGTCGAGGCCAAGGTGAGCGCGCCAGCCGACGCGGAATTCACCGCTCTCCTGGCTCGCGCCGGCGTGCCGCTGGCGCCGGCCTTCGCGCCGGTGCGCGAATGGGCGAAGGAAATGATCAACCGGTCGCGATCGGCCTCGCCCGAGGACCGGGCCAGACTCATTTCCGGCCAGGCAGCCGAGATCGTCGCCAGGCAATATGAGGCGCTGAGCGCGGCTGCCGAAGACTGCGACGCCGTGGTGGCGTTCGGCCTCTTCCCGTCCTGCGCCGCCGCGCGGCTGGTCGCGGAACAACGCGGCATGCGTTACATGCTCGGCACGTTCTGCCCCATCTGGCTGCCCTCCCCGCACAAT
>NZ_RZTO01001405.1:0-734 GCF_003997225.1 Mesorhizobium sp. M2C.T.Ca.TU.002.02.1.1 | reverse complement strand
ACCGCACGTCGGTCGGCGCCAAGGTCATCGTGATGTAAAGGAGCATGATCCCGAAAAGTGGAAGCCGGTTTTCGGAAGAGATCATGGTCAACTAAAGAGTTTCGCAAGCGGACCGTCTAGGCAACAACAAGACGTCCTGAAACAAAAAACCGGGCTGTTGGGGCCCGGTTTTTTGTTTTTGGTCTTTGGATCGGAATTCGCTCCGCCACGCCACGCGGCCGGCAGAGTGGATTCTCAGGCGACCTGCTCGACCTGCTGCACCTCGGGAACAAAATGGCGAAGCAGGTTCTGGATGCCGTGCTTCAGCGTCGCCGTCGACGACGGGCAGCCGGCGCAGGCGCCCTTCATATGCAGGAACACCGTGCCGTTCTCGAAACCGCGGAAGGTGATGTCGCCGCCGTCCTGCGCGACGGCCGGGCGCACCCGCGTGTCGAGCAGTTCCTTGATGGTCAGCACCAGCTCCTCGTCGGCCTTGTCGTAGAACTCGCCGGTCCCGCCGGCTTCGCTCGCCGGAGCGGCCGAAGCCATGACCGGCGCGCCGGACATGAAATGCTCCATGATGGCGCCGAGGATCGCCGGCTTCAGATGCTGCCAGTCCGGGCCGTCCTTGGTCACAGTGATGAAATCATAGCCGAAGAAAACCCCGGTGACGCCCGGGATCTCGAAAAGCCGGCCGGCCAGCGGCGAGGCCTCCGCCGCGGCTTCGGCGTTGCGGAAATCGGCGGGGCCCTCGC
>NZ_RZTO01001404.1:0-734 GCF_003997225.1 Mesorhizobium sp. M2C.T.Ca.TU.002.02.1.1 | reverse complement strand
GGTGGCAACGGCGGCAATGGTGGCAATGGTGGCTCGGCCGGTAATGGGGGTGGTGCCGGCGGCAATGGAGGGGCAGCCGGCAATGGGAGTGGCGGCAACGGTGGCTCCACCGGGAACGGCAGCTCGGGCGGCAATGGCAGTTCCGGAGGAAACGGTGGCTCCGGCGGGAGCGGCAACTCCGGCGGTCATGGCGGCGGCCATCGCGACTCCGGCTTCGGCCATTCGGATGGCGGCTTCCATTCCTGCGGAAGCTCCCCACGAGCGGCTTGCTGACGCGGCTTGACCTCGAAACGCCGCGCACTGAAGCGGCACAAGGTGGCGCGCTTCAAGCTCCCTGTTCCGGTTTGCCGCTTCCGTGAGCGGTGAACCATCCTATCGGCCGGTGCGGTAGGCGAAATCGTCGATCGCGGCCTGCCAGTAATGCTGCGTGCGGATCTCGAGCCGCGTGATGCGCCTGTAGTCGGCCGCAAAATAGACCGGACCGTTGGCGGACAGCGCCAGTTGATCCTCGTAGGCAGGTTGATCGCCTCGCCAGGCCTCGAGGACAAGCGTCTCGCCCTCCGCGTCGTCCCAGCCGGCGCCGAAATAGGCGCCGGCGAAATCGAACGGCTGGTCGCTGAACACCTGCGCGGGATGGCCCGAGCTGTTGTAGGCGATGAATTCGCCCGACATGGTGGCGTTGACGTAGCCCGGGCCAGCGGTGAAGCTCTGGTGCATGGCGACGAGGTTGTACC
>NZ_RZTO01001403.1:0-739 GCF_003997225.1 Mesorhizobium sp. M2C.T.Ca.TU.002.02.1.1 | reverse complement strand
GACCATGCGCGGACCGATCCCTACGAGGACCATTATCCGGCCTCGCCGGCATCCTATCATCCGCAACCGCCGGTCCCGGACGACGCTCGCCAGTCGCCCGCCGATCAGGGTGAGATCGACGACATCCGCGCCAGCCTGCGTGAATTCCGCGAGGCGGTGCGCGAGCTGACCGAAAGCCGCTCGCGCCGCCGCTATTTCTAAACCGCCCGTATTTCTTAACCGCCTGACGTTCGATAAAAGCAGTCGGTTTCGGGTTTACGGCATCCGACGACGCTTTGACGGGATTGCCTTGTCGAATTTTCGTGAAAATGCCGCGCGGCATTTCGGCCGATTGCGCCCTGCGCCGGCGGATCGGGATGCGGATTGAGGCATGGGGCATGCATCGATGCGGCCTCGAAACGGAGAGTTCGTGATGACCGAAGTGATTGACGGAAAGCGTGTCGCCGAGGATGTGGTTTCGAAGGTCAAGGCGCTGACGTCGGAGCTGTCGGCCAAGGGAGCCACCAAGCCCGGCCTTGCGGTGGTGATCGTCGGCGAAGACCCGGCAAGCCAGGTCTATGTCGCCTCGAAATCGCGCACCGCCAAGGAATGCGGCTTCCATTCGCTCCAGCATACGCTGCCGGCCGACACCACCGAGGAACAATTGCTGAAGATCATCGGCGACTTGAATGCCGACAAGTCGATCCACGGCATCCTCGTGCAATTGCCGCTTCCCGGCCATATCGACGCCGGCAAGGTG
>NZ_RZTO01001402.1:0-739 GCF_003997225.1 Mesorhizobium sp. M2C.T.Ca.TU.002.02.1.1 | reverse complement strand
AGGATACCCGATGCGGGCACTGGTGCTTGAGAAAAAAGGCGAACTGTCGCTGCGCGAGATCGCGCTGCCGCAAGATGTCGGACCGGACGATGTCCGGATCGCCATCCACACGGTCGGCGTCTGCGGCAGCGACGTGCATTACTACACGCATGGCGCCATCGGCAGCTACATCGTGCGCCAGCCGATGGTGCTCGGCCATGAGGCGTCGGGCACGATCGTCGAGGTCGGCGCCAACGTCACGAGCCTGAAGGTCGGCGACCGCGTCTGCATGGAGCCGGGCGTGCCGAACCTTTCCTCGCGTGCGACGAAGCTCGGCATCTACAATGTCGATCCGGACGTCCGCTTCTGGGCGACGCCGCCGGTGCATGGGGTGCTGGCGCCCTACGCAGTCCATCCGGCCGCCTTCACCTACAAGCTGCCGGACAATGTCTCCTTCGCCGAGGGCGCGATGGTCGAGCCCTTCGCCATCGGCATGCAGGCGGCGGCACGCGCCAGGATCGTACCGGGCGACGTCGCCGTCGTCGTCGGCTGCGGCCCGATCGGCATCATGATCGCGCTCGCCGCGCTGGCGGGCGGATGCTCCAAAGTGCTCATTTCAGACTTTTCAGCGCCCAAGCTTGAGATCGCCGGCCAGTATCCGGGCATCGTGCCGGTCAATATCGGCGAACAGTCGCTGGTCGACGCCGTTGCGACCGCGACCGACAATTGGGGCGCCGACATCGTGTTCGAGGCGAGCGGA
>NZ_RZTO01001401.1:0-740 GCF_003997225.1 Mesorhizobium sp. M2C.T.Ca.TU.002.02.1.1 | reverse complement strand
GGATGTCGACAGCGGCGCCTAATGCCGGGTTGGCGGTGATGCCGGACATGCCGTCCGAGCCGCCGCATTGCAGGCCGACGACGATCTCGCTGACCGGGATGGGCTCGCGCTTGAGGTGGCCGACTTCCTCGGCGATCTCGGTGAGCACGCCCATCGCCTTCTCGACCGATTTGCGCGAGCCGCCGGCCTCCTGGATGTTGAAATGGCGTTTTCCCGCCGCCACGCCCTTCTGGCCGTAGAGGGTGAGCTGGTTGACCTCGCAGCCGAGCCCCACCATCATCACGCCGCCGAAATTCGGATGGCGCGCATAGCCCGCAAGCGTGCGGTGCAGAACCATCATGCCGTCACCCGTGCCGCTCATGCCGCAGCCCTGGCCGTGGACGATCGGCACGAAGCCGTCGATGCCGGGATATTTCGGCAGAATCCTGCGGTTGGCCTCGTCGGCGATGGCGTGGCAGACGGTGGCCGAACAATTGACGCTGGCGATGATGCCGATGAAGTTGCGCGTGCCGGCGCGGCCATCGGCGCGGCGGTAGCCCATGAAGGTGCGCTTGCGGTCGGCCTCGGTGGCGTGCTCGGCCTCGCTTGGCGGCACCACCGGCAGGCGGCCGCTCTCGAACACCAGATTGTGCGAGTGAACATGCTCGCCAGGCGCGATGTCTTGCGTGGCGCGGCCGATCGCCTGCGCGTATTTCACAACCGCTTCGCCCGCGGCGATCGGCTTGATCGCCATCTTGTGG
>NZ_RZTO01001400.1:0-741 GCF_003997225.1 Mesorhizobium sp. M2C.T.Ca.TU.002.02.1.1 | reverse complement strand
GGCTAAAGCCGAGCGCCAGCCGCCGGCGCAGAAGAAGACGAAGGTCTTACCGCTGGCGAAGAACGGCTTGTGATAGGGGCTTTCAGGATCAATCCAGAATTCCAGCATGCCGCGCGTCACATGCTTGGCACCGGGAATCTTGCCGTCGCGCTCGACCTCGCGCGGATCGCGCAGGTCGACGAAGATCGTCTCGTCATCGTCCAGCAGCCCCGCGGCCTCCTCCGGCGACACGACCTCGATCTCGGCATTGGCCTCGTCGAGAAGCTGGCGATAACCTTTCTTCACGGCAAATCCTCCCGGCCACGCTCGCGGCGGCCGCCGAGATTTCGATCACAAAGCCTGGCGTTTGTCACGGGTCAGGTGTTGGCCTCGGCCATCGTCGTCCACGCCGCCATGGCTCCGGCAACGGTCGCCATGAGGGCCGCACGGGTTGCGCCGTCGCGTGCCTGGATCGACATGCCATGCTGTACAGTGGCGAAGAAGGTGGCCGCGGCCTGGCAGTCGAAGTCGGCAGGCAGCTCGCCTTCAGCCGCCGCCCGCTCCAGACGCCTCTCAAGCGCGGTCTGATTTTCGGCGCGGCGGCGGCGCAGATCCTGGCAGATCAGCCCTTGCGTCGAATCCTGATGCAGGGCTCCGAGCGCGATGAGGCAACCCTGCGGTCGGTCGGTCTGTGAATAGGCCCGGGCGGTCTGGGTCAAGAAACCCTCGATCGCGAGCCGCGCGGTCGGGGCTTCTTCCAGC
>NZ_RZTO01000013.1:0-22525 GCF_003997225.1 Mesorhizobium sp. M2C.T.Ca.TU.002.02.1.1 | reverse complement strand
GGACCGCAGCGTCTTCATAACCGGCGGCGGCAGCGGCATTGGCGAGAGCCTCGTGCGCCATTTCTGCGCGCAAGGCAGCCGTGTCGCCTTCGTCGACATGGCGGTGGAGCCTTCGCGACAGCTGGTGGCGGCGATCGCGGCGCAAGGCCATCCCGAACCGCTCTTCATTCCCTGCGACCTGCGCGATGTCGAGGCCCTGCAGGCGGCCGTCGAGCAGGCGAGGGACCGCAATGGCCCCATCCAGGCTCTCTGCAACAATGCCGGCAATGACGACCGCCATCAGACCGCCGACGTCAGCGTCGCCTATTGGGACGACCGCATGGCGGTCAACCTGCGCCATCAGTTCTTCGCCGCCCAGGCCGTGCGCCCGCAGATGAAGGCGCTTGGCGGCGGCTCGATCATCAATTTCGGCTCGATCACCTGGATGGTCGGCGATCCGGATTGTCCTGCCTATGTGACGGCGAAGGCGGCCGTCTACGGCATGACGCGGGCGCTTGCCCGCGAACTCGGCCCCGAGCGCATCCGCGTCAACTGCATGGTGCCGGGCTGGGTGATGACGGAGCGCCAGATGCGTCTGTGGCTGACGCCGGCCGGCGAGCGCCAGATCGAGGAAAGGCAGTGTCTGCCCGATCGGCTGCAGCCTTCCGACATTGCGCGCATGGCGCTGTTTCTTGCCGCCGATGACAGCCGCATGTGCTCAAGCCAGCAATTCATCGTCGATGGCGGCTGGGTGTGACCCGGCGAGAAGGAAAAGGTAGGTTCATGCGTCTCGTTCAGTTCAACTTGCCCAACGGCAGCCGCCACGTGGGTCGCGTCAGCGCCGATGGCGATCAGCTCCACCTCCTTGCCGGCACCGAAACCGTCCTCGATCTCGCCACGGCGGCTATCGCCGAAGGCAGGTCCATCGCCTCGCTAGTCGAGGAGCGGACCGGCGGCGAGAAAGTGGACTACAACCAGCTGCTGCGCGAAGGCCGCGTGCTTGTGCCGGTCGACCATCCGGAGCCGGCGCGTTTCCTCGTCACCGGCACCGGCCTGACGCATACGGGAAGCGCTGCCGCGCGCGACAAGATGCATGTGCTGACCCACGGCAAGGACGCCGCCGAATCCGACTCGCTGAAGATCTTTCGCATGGGGCTGGAGGGGGGCAAACCCGCGCCGGGCAAGCTCGGTGTCCAGCCCGAATGGTTCTTCAAGGGCGTCGGCACCTGCGTTGTGCCGCCGGGCGCGCCGCTGCCGCTGCCGGCCTTCGCCAAAGCGGGTGCCGAGGAGGCCGAGATCGTCGGACTCTACCTCAACGGGCCGGACGGCCGTCCCTATCGCATCGGCTATGCGCTGGGCAACGAATATTCCGACCACGTGACCGAGGCCGAGAATTATCTCTACCTGGCGCACTCCAAGCTGCGCTCCTGCTCGATCGGGCCCGAGCTTTTGATCGGCGAGCTGCCGCGGGAGGTGCGCGGCCATTCCCGCATCCAGCGCGACGGCGCCGTCATCTGGGAGCAGGAATTTCTCTCGGGCGAGGCGCACATGTCGCACTCGATCGCCAACCTCGAGCACTACCATTTCCGCTACCCGATGCACCGCCGGCCAGGCGATCTGCACGCCTATTTCTTCGGCGCGGCGGTGATGAGCTACGCCTCCGGCATCAAGACGGCGCCAGGCGATGAATACGAAATCCAGGCACCGGAATTCGGCAAGCCGTTGCGCAACCGGATGCAGGCGGTGCCGGACGAGGGGCTGGTGGCCGTCACCCCGCTGTGACGGCAAGGCCGCGGACTGAGATCATCAGAACAACAAATGGGAGAATGATCATGCTACTGAAGAAACTGCTTCTAGGAATAGCGGGTGTCGGCCTGGGCATCGGGCTGATGGCCTCGTCGGCGCTCGCCGCCAACCTGCGCGTGCTGGCCTGGGACGGTTATGCCGACGCCGACTGGGTCAAGGAATTCACCGCCGAGAGCGGCATCGGCGTCGATGTCGTCTTCATCGGCAGCGACGACGAGATCTGGGCCAAGATCAAGGGCAGCGAGGGGCAGGACTTCGACGTCTTCGCCGTCAACACCGCGCAGCTGCAGCGCTACATCAAGGCCGATCTCGTCACGCCGATCGACCTGTCGAAGCTGCCCAACCAGAAGGACACGCTGCCGCGCTTCCGCGACATCACCAAGGTCAGCGGCGATACCAAGGACGGCAAGGTCTACGGCATCCCGTTCTGCTTCGATTCGATCGGCCTGATCTACGACACCGACAAGGTCAAGCCGGCTCCGACCTCGATGTCGGTGCTGTGGGATCCGGCCTACAAGGGCAAGGTGCTGGCCTATGACAATGGCGAGCACAATTTCTCCTTCACCGCGCTGACGCTGGGCTACAAGGACCCCTTCAACCTCAGCGCCGAGCAGATGGCGGCGGTCAAGGCCAAGCTGGTCGAGCTGAAGCGCAATGTCTTGAGCTTCTACACCACCGCCGACGAGGCCCAGCAGATCTATCAGAACAACGACGTCGCCCTGATCTGGGCCAATTACGGCCAGCAGCAGGTCAAGGCCTTGCAGAAGATCGGCGCCCACGTCGCCTACATCAATCCGAGCGAAGGCGCTCTCGCCTGGCTCGACAACTGGGTCATCTCGAAGGGCGTTCGCGACAAGGACGCGGCTGAGAAGTGGATCGACTTCATGCTGAGCAAGAAGGTGAGCGGCGCGCTGTCCGAGCGGACCGGCTTTGGCAACACCGTGGTCGAGTCGAGCAGCGCCGGCAGCAACGACAAGCTGGTCTGGCTCAACAATGTCGAGGACCCGACCAAGCGCTCCGACCTTTGGAACGAGATCAAGGCGACGCCCTGAACTCCCTTTGGCAAGCTTCGAAGGACCTGGCGGTCCGGACCGTTCCGGACCGCCGACACCATATTTCTTGAAAGTCGGCCATGAACCAGAACAGCGACCTGCTCACGCTGCGCTCCGTCTCGAAATCCTATGGCACGGTTCCCGTGCTCTACGGCATCGACCTTGCGATCCGCGACGGCGAGTTCCTGACCGTGCTGGGGCCGTCCGGTTCGGGCAAGACCACGGTGCTCAGGCTCATCGGCGGCCTCGAGCCGTTGACGTCGGGCGAGATCCGGCTCGACGGCCAGGACATCAGCGGCATGCCGATCAACCGGCGGCCCTTCAACACCGTTTTCCAGGACTATGCGCTGTTTCCGCATCTGACCGTCGCCGGCAATGTCGGCTATGGCCTGTCGGTCCGCCACGTGCCGCGCAAGGAGATATCGCGCCGCGTCGCGGAAGCGCTGGAACTGGTGCAACTCGGGCGCTTCGCCGACCGTTTTCCGGCCCAGCTCTCGGGCGGCCAGCGCCAGCGCGTGGCGCTGGCGCGGGCGCTGATCTGCCAGCCCCGCCTCGTCCTGCTCGACGAGCCGCTCGCGGCGCTCGATCTTGAATTGCGCCGGCAGATGCAGGAGTTCCTGAAATCCATCCAGCGCGAGGTCAAGACCACCTTCCTGTTCGTCACCCACGATCAGGAGGAAGCCATCGGCATGGCCGACCGGATCTGCGTCATGCAGGCCGGCCATATCCGCCAGCTCGGCACCCCGCACGAGCTCTACTACAAACCGAATTGCGAGTTCGTGGCGCGCTTTTTCGGCGAGAACAATCTGGTGGCCGGCACGCTCGGCGAGATTCGGGGCGAGTTCCGCGCGATCGAGACGGCTCTCGGCCGGCTCGTCTGCTCGGTCAATGGCCAGCCGCATCTCAAGGCGGCGGCCGCTGGCGCCAGCGGCTTCGCCGCCTTCCGCCCCGAAGCGCTGCATCTTGCCGGCGACGGCGATGCCGACAATCGTCTTTCCGGCACCATCGCCGACCTTGCTTTTGCCGGTTCCTCGACGGTCGCCACCATCACCGCCGGCGGCGACACCGCGCATCGCCTGAGGCTGCGGTTTCCGAGCAGGGTGGACGGCAGCGCCTTGAGGGTCGGCGAGACCGTCGCGCTTTCCTTCGCGCCGCACGAAGGCCACCTGGTGCTGGCATGAGCGGGACCGGCTCGCCACAACCCCTCGACGGGCGGTGGTCGCCTCTGGTGACGGTGCTCGCCTTCGCGCTGCCGGCGATCTTCGTCCTCGCGCCGCTGGCGATCTTCCTCGTCTACAGCTTCTTCAGCGTCGACCAGGGCCAGATCGTCTACGCGCCGACGCTTGCCAACTATGCCCGCTTCTTCGCCGATCCGGTCTTTCTTCCCGTATTCTGGCGCACGATCGTGCTCTGCCTTTCGGTGGCGGCGATCTCGATCCTGCTCGCCTATCCGACGGCCTATTTCCTGACCACGCTTGAAGGCCGCTGGCGCTACGCGCTGCTGATGCTGCTCATGGTGCCGTTGTTGATGAGCTACGTCATCAAGATCTACGCGATCCGCAGCATCCTCGGCCTCAACGGATTTCTCAACAAGGCGCTGGTGGCTCTCGGCATCATCACGGAGCCGTCGACGCTCTTCGTCTTCAACATGAACGCCATCCTGCTCACGCTGACGCTGCTTCTGATCCCCTTCGCGATACTGCCGATCTTCCTGGCGCTGGAGCGCATCCCGCAGGTGCTGCTGCGCGCCTCCGACGATCTCGGCGCGACCGGCCTGCAGACGTTCCTGCGCATCACCTTGCCGCTGTCCCTGCCCGGCGTCGCCTCGGCGGCGAGCTTCGTCTTCGTGCTGGCGATCGGCGATTTCCTGACGCCGCAGATGGTGGGCGGCATCAGTGGCTTCACCTTCGGCCGCATCCTCTACAGCCAGTTCGGCACCGCCTTCAACTGGCCCTTCGGTGCCGCTCTTTCGGTTGCGCTGGCCGTCGTGGTGATCCTCGCGATCCTCGCCGGCGAGCGGTTCGGGCGCAATCGGGGGACTTCGCATTGACCGTCGCGCCGCGCCTGTCCACGCTCCTCCTCGCAGCGATCACCATCCTGGTTGCGGCGCTGCTCTACAGCCCGCTCTTCGTGCCGATCGTCTCGTCATTCTTTCCGGTGGCGCGCGGCGAGGTCGACTGGTCGTCGCCGACCGTCTCGACCTATGTCGCGCTGGCCGGAAACCACGAGATACTCCTGGCGCTGCGCACCACGCTGGTCGTCGGCGCCTGCACGGTCGTGCTGTCGGTGGCCGGCGGCACACTGCTTGCCCTCTATTATCACGGGCGCCGCGCAGGCCGTTCGATGCTGCAGTTCATCATCTTCCTGCCGTTCCTGATGCCGCCTATCATCAGCGGCCTCGCGCTGCTGATCTTCTTCCGCGAGGTCGGCATCGAGCGCTCGCTGCTGACGGTCGTGATCGGCCACACCGTCTTCGTGCTGGCGATCGTCTACCGCACGGTGCTGACGCGCCTGCAGTCGATGAGCCGCACGCTGGTGGAAGCTTCCTATGATCTCGGCGCAACCAAATGGCAGACTTTCTGGCGCGTCATCCTGCCCAACCTGTCGAGCGCGATGGTCGGCGGCGCCATCCTCGCCTTCGCCCTTTCGTTCGACGAGACCATGATCACCATCCTGGTCACCGGCACCCAGACGACGCTGCCGGTGCGCTTGTGGGCAATGATGCGTCTCGGTTTCTCGCCGGATATCAACGCGCTGGTGGCTCTGATCCTGATGTTCACCGTCTTGCTCTGCGCTCTCGCCGCCAGGTTCCTCGTTCCCAGAGCAATTCCAGGAAAAGCGTGAGCGGTTTTCCGTCCGTAATTGCGTAAAAACAAAGGGATAGAGCGGTTCGCCGTTTCCGTGAAACGCTCTAGGCAGATCGCCACGCAGCGCAGTTGAAACGGGGCCAATCCTGCGCTGGGCGGAGCCGGCGGAGACCTGTCCAACGCAAAGATCAGTTCCTCTGCGGCGCGGTGGCGGGCGCAGTATAGCGGCGCCGCACGGCATCGATCACCAGCTTGCGGCTCTCTTCCGCAGGCAATGTCTTGTCCTTTTCCACCTCGGCCGTTTCTCGGGCGAGGTCCTTGTCCCTGATCTGCTGGCGGAACCACTTGGAATAGTCGCCGGCGCGCAAGTGGTATTCCCATGTCTTGTCGTCGATGCCATCCGCCATCTGCGCGAAGATGATGAGGTTATGGGCTCTGAGGTTCATCGCCTTCCTGGGCCCGGTGAAATAGAAGCTGCCCGCCTCGTCGAGCTCGCCTTCGGCATATTTGCGGCTGTGCCGCTTCAGCGACTGGTCGGGCTCGATCGCCTTGACCGTGAACGGCTTCTTGCCGTCATGCGGCCGCCAGAACAGAACCCGGTCGCCCTTGGGCAGCGGCATGTCCTTGGGCGCCTTGAGCCCGGTTTCCTTGCAGAAAGTCCTGATCACGCCCTTCGCCTTGGGTCCGAGCGCGATCACCGCCGTCACCAGCCGCAGCGCATCGGTGGAGGTCGCTTCGGGGTGGACGGTGATCAGCACCGTGCCGGGCAGCTCGATCGAAAGCACGGATCGCGTATCTCCGCGTCGCTTGGGCATCAAATGATGCGCCTCGTCGATGATCAGCCAGTGCGGCCTTGCCGTGCGATAGCGGACATTGCCGAGGCCGGGCAGCAATTCGGCGAAGAAATCGGGCCGCTCGTCGACCTTAAGCGCCAGGCCGTTGACCACGACATTGGTCTGCGGCTTGTCGATCAGTTCCAACAATTGTTCCTTGTTCGGCGCGGTCGAGCCGTTGCCGAGCGGCACCGCGCCCTTCAGTCCGTCATAGTCGCCCTCGGGGTCGAAAATGCAGAATTGCAGGCCCTTCTCGACCAGCCGCTCGGTGAGCGCCGTGGCCAGGGTCGATTTGCCGATGCCCGAACTCCCGGCGATCAGCACCGTTTCCATCGGCGACAAATAGATGTCCTTGCCGCGCGATGTCCCAAGCAAAACGCCGCGCGAGCGCTTTTTGGCAATCAGGTGATCGCGCTTGATCAGCCTGCGGATCAGTTCCTCGACGCCCTTGCCGCGCGCCTCCTTGGTGAGAAGATCGGCGGTTTCCTTGACGGCGGGCAATGCGTTGGCCACCGCGACGCTACAGCCGGACGCCCTGAGGAAGGCGTGGTCGTTTTCGGCGTCGCCGACGGCCACGACATTATGCGGCGACAGCCTCAGGTCTTCGAGCGCAGCCGCCAGCCCGGTCGCCTTGTTGATGCCCGAGGGCAGCATCATCACCGCGCCCTTGTTGAAGATGATCTCCAACTCCAGCCCAAGCTTTTTGATGACGTCGAGCACGGTGGCCTGATGCGGCTCCCAGGTGGCGACGATCGAGCGGCCGACCGACAGCGGCTTCACGCCGCGCTTCTTGAGCCTGTCGACGAGATCCGCGGAAGGCGATGGCGAGATCGCGCGCTCTTCCTCGCTGGCCGGCGTGTAGATCAGCGCGCCGTTTTCGGCGACCACCTTGTCGAACAGGGAAAGTTCGGGAAACACCTCCTTGAGATCGGGCAGTTCCCGCCCAGTGACCAGGATGAGCTTGCGCCCGGACTTCTTCAGCTTTTTCAGCGCCGAGACCGTGCTGGCCGCGACCAGCCCGTCATGCGCCAGAGTGCCGTCATAGTCGGTGGCCAATGCCATGAAATACATTTGGTCGAGCCTCTCCGCTGGCCGTTTTGCCGGTCCGCCTGGAACGAACAACGCATGTCGCCGGAAAAGGTTTAGGCCGATGGTTCGCATCGCGACGATTGCGGCGTTTCGCCCGGCTCACGGCGCATCCAGTGCGTCACCCAGCGGAATTGAAGCGTACGCCGATGGGAACCCGGTCAGTAGGATCACGTTCGGTCTAAACGAGGTTGCTTCCGCGCAAGCACTCAGACCGGAGTGAGAGGCTGATCGGATGTATGTCTTTCTGGAGGTCCTGACCGTCATCCTCGTGGCGGGTGCGATGGCTATGGCGCTCGCCCACGCGCTGGAGCTACCGGCCAAATTGCGGCTCGCCAGACAAGAGTATTTCGTTGTCCAACGGATCTACTACCCGGGTTTCACGATTGGAGGAGGCATCGCGGAGGTCGGCGGGATCGTCACCACATTTGCACTGATGCTGACGTCGAGCGGTCCGCTCCAAGCCTGGCTGATCGCCGGCGCCTTGGTCGCGCTCCTCGCCATGCAGCTTGTCTTCTGGTTCATGACCCAGCCGATCAACAAACACTGGCTGCAGGACGTGGAATTGAACGCGCCGGCGAAACGCTTCTTCGGAACCGAAGGCGCCGCGGGCAGCCCGCCATCGCAAACGCAGGAATGGACCGCACTTCGTAACCGGTGGGAACTCTCGCACGTCATCCGCGCAGGGTTGGCAATATTGGGCCTGGTTCTATTGACCATAGCAATCGCCCTCCACGGCGCCTGACGTCCGGTAGGCTGCCCGATCACCTGTGCAAGCCTTGGCACGCCCGATGCGCGGCTTTATAGGACGAGGCGGAGAAGCTCATTGGCCATGAAGAGCCAATCCGCCCACTTGCCGCGCGGCAATGCCTTCGCTACTTCCAACTCATGGCAACGCACAAGCTCGTCAACACCACCTGGCACAATGTCCTCGGCACGGTCCCGCCGGCGCTCACAATCGCGTCCGGCGATGTCGTGATCACACAGACGCTGGACGCTCGTGGCTTCGACAAGAACGGTGCCCGACCGGCTCATGGTCCAAACCCGATGAACGGTCCGGTCTTCGTGACGGGAGCTGAGCCTGGCGACGCGTTGCGTGTGGACATCCTGCGCATGGACCCGATCCGTCCCACCGGTTGGACGATCTCGTCATTGGCCGCGAACGTCGTCGATCCAGAGGCCGCTCGCGGACTGCCTGCACGGGATACGGTCACCTGGCGGATTGACCTGGAATCGCGAACCGTCGCGTTGCAGGAACCGCCACAGGGCCTGGAGAACTTCATCCTGCCGATCGAGCCGATGATCGGCTGCTTTGGCGTGGCGCCATCGATGGGCCAGGCTTTCTCCACAGCGACAAGCGCGGAGAATGGCGGCAACATGGATTACCGCGGGTTTCGGCCTGGCGCGACGGTTTGGTTTCCTGTTGCGGTAGAGGGAGCGCTCTTCTTCGCCGGCGATTGCCATGCGGCGCAGGGCGACGGCGAGATTGTCGGAACCGGGATCGAAACCTGTTTTGAAATCGAGTTTCGATTGACCGTGGAGAAAAACAGGGGGCTGGTATGGCCTCGCGGCGAGAACGACACCCATATTTTCTCTGTCGGCAACGCTCGCCCGCTGGATCAGGCGCTGCAGCACGCGACAACGGATATGCTCAACTGGTTGACCAGCGACTATGGCTTGTCCGCCGCTGCAGCATCGCATCTGATGGGACAGGTTGTCCGATATCACGTCGGCAACGTTTTTGACCCTGCCTACACGATGGTTTGCCTTATCGAAAAGCGATGGCTTCCCGAGCCGGCCTCCGCCGGCTGACGAGCAAAGGCGGGAAGGGCGGCTCGCCGTTTCCGGGACACGGTGAAACACCGTCTGACTGGCCAGATCTGCATGACTGCCCTTCCCGAGAGATGGGTGACAGTTCATTCCGGATACAATCGCAAGAAGATCAACCTTAGCCTCGTCTTTGCCGGCCAAACCGTCGGCATCAAACAGATCGAAGACCATATCTGGCTTGTCAGCTTCATGGACTATGATTTGGGGTACTTTGATGATGAGACGTGCAGGCTCGAACCACTCCACAACCCCTTCGGGCCAAAAGTGTTACCCATGTCTCCGGTATAAACTGTAACCTATGTGTCCGGAACGGACCGACGGCAGTTGGCTGGGGCGCCAGGATTCGAACCTGGGAATGTCGGTACCAAAAACCGATGCCTTACCACTTGGCGACGCCCCAGCAGGCGGGGCATGCCCGCTGCGCGCGGCCTTATAGGACGGGCCGGAGCAAAGCTCAATGCCGGGAGATCAACTAAATCGCCAGCGATGCGGGCCGCTATTCTCGGCCGGCGTCCTGCGCCCGTTTGAGGGCCAGTGCCACGATCTCCTCCGCCCTACCGGCACTTTCAGCCTCGGCATAACAACGAAATTCGGGAGCGTTGCCGGAAGGCCGCAGATGGATGATCTCGCCGCTGGTCATCCGTGCCCTGAGACCGTCGGTCTCATCAACATCTGCGACGGCGCCGAACGGGGCGAGGAATTGCCGCAGCGCGTCGCGGTCGGCGAGCTTGCGCATCAAGCCGCGCGAAGCCTCGACAGGGAAATTCTCGAGCCGCTCGCTGGCGCAGACCGGAAGGTTCCAGGTTTCGCGCAGGCCGGACAGCGATTTGCCCGTCGATGCCGAGGTGCCCAGCACCGCCAGGATGGGCAAAAACGAATCCCGCGTCGGCAGCGCGGACAAGGTCTTGCCGTTCACCAGGCAGTCCGACCCCAGAAGAACCCCGCCATTGGCCTCGAAGCCGACGACGATGCCGCCGGCCTGCCGCGCGGCGTCCATTCCCTCTATGACGAAGGGGGATCCGACCTTCGTTCTCCTGACGCTGAATCCGAAAGCTTCGGAGATGCCCGAATTGGAGGTGACCGGCGTCACCACGATGTCGGCCTTGAGGAACAGCGCCGTGGCCAACCCGATCAGGTCGCCGCGGAACAATTCACCCTGTTCGTCGATGACGAGAGGACGGTCGGCGTCGGCGTCGGCCGAGAGCACGGCGTCGAATTTGAATTCGCGCACCCAGTCTTTCACCTTCGCCATCGTTTTCCGGCCGACGGCCTCGGTGTCGACGGGCACGAAAACCTTCGTTTTGCCGACAGGGGTCACATCCGCGCCAAAGGATCGCAGGACTTCGACCAGCAACTCGCCCGCCACGGTGCTGTGCTGGTAGACACCGAGCTTCATTCCGGAAAGGGCGCCAGGGGGCAGGATACCACCGACACGGTCTCGAAACGCAGCGAGCGCCAGTTCGTGGCCGCTTTGCCGGTCCGCATGGGCCGGCGGCCAGGGATAGTAGTCCGAAAGCTCGGCGACCGCCTGCGTGATCGCAGCCTCATCCGCCTTGTCGATCTCGCCCTTCGGCCCGTAGAACTTGATGCCGTTGCGGTCGGCGGGAATATGCGAGCCCGTCACCATGAGCGCCGCGGCGCCGCGCAGGCGGGCATAGAAGGCGAGCGCGGGTGTGGGGATGGGGCCGCAATCGACCGGCAGGAAACCGCTTGCGGCCAGAGCCGCCATGCAGTCTTCCGCTATCGTTTGACTGCTGTCGCGCAGGTCGCGCCCGACGAAGACCTCGCCTTGCCGAAAACCGGTCGACCGCAAGCGCCGGGCAAAACCCTCGGTGTAGAGCCCGCTTGGCCGTCCGGCCAATTCGGAAGCCAGACCCCGAACACCGCTTGAGCCGAATTTCATAAGTCTGCTTTTGCTGTTGGAGGTTGCCGCCGTTCATTGGAATGAGCCCGGCTGCCCGCCGGCTGTCAACAGCAAAACAACCTGAAATCGCGGCGTCCCTAAGTGGGAACCGGTTTCGGGACAAAGACATGCGTACAATCAGAAACCTAAAGCGCATGAGCGAATCTGAAAAAATCGCGACGCGCTTTAATGTCCCCAAACGGCCAATTCGTTGCCGGCCGGATCGGTGAAATGGAACCGCCTCCCGCCCGGGAAGGAAAAGATCGGCTTGACGATCGTGCCGCCGGCGCTCTCGACCGCGTCCAGCGTTTCCTCGAGATTTTTGGAGTAGATGACCGGAAGCGGCTTGGCCGGCGCTTCGCCGGCATCTGCCTGGAAGCCGCCGTCGAGGCCTTCGGCAAAGGCGGAATAGGTCGGGCCGTAATCAGTGAACGACCATGAAAAGGCGGCGCTGTAGAAGGATTTGACACTGTCCAGCGTGCCGCCCGTCGCCGGCATTTCAAGATAGTCGAGTTTTCCGTTGAGTTTCATCACGCTACTCCACTATGTTCCCTTTATGTTCTATATCGTGCCATACCCTCCGGCAAGTCTTTTTGACGCAGCTTTTGCTTAATCGATTGTAGTTGCGGCGGGCGCCCGGCCGGTGCTTGCCTTTCGCACTGCAGCATCCTATCGCTCGGATCGCGAAGGCGGGGAACCGGGCCCATGGTCCGGCTGTTTCTATCTTCCACGAACTGGAGGGCAAGCATGACCAAGTGGGTTTACACCTTCGGCGACGGTGCCGCCGAAGGCCGTGCCGGCGACCGCAACCTTCTCGGCGGCAAGGGTGCCAATCTGGCCGAGATGAGCAGCCTCGGGCTGCCGGTGCCGCCCGGTTTCACCATCACCACCGAAGTCTGCAACGCCTATTACGCCAACGGCCGCACCTATCCCGGCGCGCTGGAGGCGGACGTCGTGTCCGCTCTCGACCATATCGGCCGCATCACCGGCCGCCGCTTCGGCGATCCGTCGAAGCTGCTTCTGGTGTCCGTTCGCTCAGGCGCCCGCGCCTCCATGCCCGGCATGATGGATACGGTGCTCAATCTCGGCCTCAACGACGAGACGGTCGAGGCTTTGGCCGCCGATTCCGGCGACGCCCGTTTTGCCTATGACAGCTACCGCCGCTTCATTCAGATGTACTCCGACGTCGTGATGGGCCTCGACCATGAAGTGTTCGAGGAGATCCTCGAGGACCAGAAGGCGAGCCTCGGTCACGAGCTCGACACCGAGCTGACGGCCCAGGAATGGCAAGGCGTGATCTCGCTCTACAAGGCCAAGGTCGAGGAAGAGCTCGGCAAGCCTTTCCCCCAGGATCCGCAGGAGCAGCTGTGGGGCGCGATCGGCGCCGTGTTCTCGAGCTGGATGAACAACCGCGCCATCACCTACCGGCGCCTGCACGACATTCCCGAAAGCTGGGGCACGGCCGTCAACGTTCAGGCCATGGTGTTCGGCAACATGGGCGACACCTCCGCAACCGGCGTCGCCTTCACCCGCAATCCCTCGACCGGCGACAGGCAGCTCTATGGCGAGTTCCTGGTCAACGCCCAGGGCGAGGACGTGGTGGCCGGCATCCGGACGCCGCAGAACATCACCGAGGCGGCGCGTATCGCCGCCGGCTCCGACAAGCCGTCGCTGCAGAAGCTTATGCCCGACGCCTTCCAGGCTTTCGTCGACATCTCCGATCGGCTGGAAAAGCACTACCGCGACATGCAGGACCTCGAATTCACCATCGAGCGCGGCAAATTGTGGATGCTGCAGACCCGCTCCGGCAAGCGCACCGCCAAGGCGGCGCTGAAGATCGCCGTGGAGATGGCGAAGGACGGGCTGATCACCAAGGAGGAGGCGGTCGCCCGCATCGATCCGGCCTCGCTCGACCAACTGCTTCATCCGACCATCGATCCGAAGGCGGCGCGCGATGTGATCGGCATGGGCCTGCCGGCCTCGCCGGGCGCTGCCACCGGTGAGATCGTCTTTTCGTCCGCCGATGCCGAAGACGCCAAGGCGCAAGGACGCAAGGCGATCCTGGTGCGCATCGAGACCAGTCCGGAAGATATCCACGGCATGCACGCCGCCGAAGGCATCCTCACCACGCGCGGCGGCATGACCAGCCATGCCGCGGTGGTGGCGCGCGGCATGGGCAAGCCCTGCGTGTCCGGCGCCGGCTCGCTGCGTGTCGACTACAAGGCCGGCACGCTCATCTCGATGGGCCAGACCTTCCGCAAGGGCGACATCATCACCATCGACGGCGGCAACGGCCAGGTGCTCAAAGGGGCGGTCGCCATGCTGCAGCCGGAGCTGTCCGGCGATTTCGCCGCCATCATGGAATGGGCGGACGCCGCGCGCCGCATGAAGGTGCGCACCAACGCCGAGACGCCGCTCGACGCGCGCATGGCGCGCTCCTTCGGCGCCGAAGGCATCGGCCTTTGCCGCACCGAGCACATGTTCTTCGACGGCGCCCGCATCGTCGCCATGCGCGAGATGATCCTGGCCGACAGCGAGAAGGACAGGCGCGCGGCGTTGGACAAGCTTTTGCCCATGCAGCGCTCGGATTTCCTCGAGCTTTTCGAGATCATGGCCGGCTTGCCGGTGACGATCCGCCTGCTCGACCCGCCGCTGCACGAATTCCTGCCCAAGACCGAGGCCGAGCTCGCCGAGGTCGCCTCCGCCATGAACGTGTCGGCCGACAAGCTCAGGCAGCGCACCGAGGCCCTGCACGAGTTCAACCCGATGCTCGGCCATCGCGGCTGCCGGCTCGCCGTCTCCTATCCGGAGATCGCCGAGATGCAGGCGCGCGCCATCTTCGAGGCGGCGGTCCAGGCCGGACACAAGGCCGGGGCGCTGGTGGTGCCGGAAATCATGGTGCCGCTCGTCGGGCTCGTGAAGGAGCTGGAATATGTCAAGGCGCGTATCGATGCGGTGGCGCAAAGCGTCATGCAGGAGACCGGCACCAAGATCGATTACCTGACCGGCACGATGATCGAGTTGCCGCGCGCCGCGATCCGCGCCCATGTCATTGCCGAAGCGGCCGAATTCTTCTCCTTCGGCACCAACGATCTTACGCAGACGACTTTTGGTATCTCTCGCGATGATGCCGCGTCCTTCCTCGAAACCTACCGGCAGAAGGGCATCATCGAACAGGATCCGTTCGTGTCGCTCGACGTCGACGGTGTCGGCGAGCTGGTGCGGATGGCGGCCGAAAAGGGCAGGGCGACGCGGCCCGCCATCAAGCTCGGCATCTGCGGCGAGCATGGCGGCGATCCGGCCTCGATCCGTTTCTGCGAGGAGGTCGGCCTCGACTATGTGTCGTGCTCGCCCTACCGTGTGCCGATCGCCCGGCTGGCCGCCGCGCAGGCGGCGGCTACGGCCAAGAGCGTGGCAAAACGCTCCTGACGGGCGTCCCGATACCTTACGGTTTTGTATGCAATGTCACGCGAACGTGCGCGTGACAGTCCTGAATCTCGACATCGTTCCAAGGGAGTTTCCGACACCGAATTCATTGGTGTCCGAAACCCATGTTGCAGATTGCCCCAACCGCCTTCCGGTCGATTCTGATCGTGCAGACCAAGTTCATCGGCGACATTGTCCTTGCCTCGGCATTGGCGAAGAACCTGCACCTTCAATATCCGGGCGTCAGGATCGTGTTTCTCTGCGAGGCGCATTTCGCCGGCTTCCTGACGGGGCACGGCATTGCCACCGAGGTCGTCCCCTTCAGCCGCGCCAAGATGCGGGGTTCGCCGCTCGAGCGCGGGCGCGAGCTCTTCCGCATGGTCCGGACTTTGCGGCAGCACCGCTTCGACATGACCATCGACATCACCGACTCCAAGACCTCGCGGATCATTTCCGAGCTGGTCCACGCGCCGGTCAGGGTCGGCCATTTCCCGACGGAGAGGCCCTTGCGCTGGCATGAGCGCCAGCCCGCCAACGTCCGGATGAAACCCTACGGATTCGGCAAAAGACACTATCTCTATCGCTATTTGTCTCCGTTGGAGGCGCTTGGCATCGCCCTGCGCGTCAGGGTTCCGGCCATTCGACCCTTGCCCTTCGAGACGACGCGCGCGCTGGCTTTGCTCGCCAGGCACAAAATTCGGCCAAACGCCTTTATTGCCGTTCATGCCGGAGCAAGCTTCGTGGGGCGGCGCTGGCAGCCGGAGCGCTTCGCCGAAGCAATCGACAGGATCGTGCGGGAAACCGGCCTGCAGGTGGTTCTGGTCGGCGGTCCGGACGAGAGCGAGGCGACCGACAGGATCATCGCGGCGGCGAAAACGCGTGTCGTCAACCTGGCGGGCATGCTGCGGCTGGAAACGCTGCTGGCGCTGCTCAAGGAGGCGCGGCTGTTTCTCGGCAATGAAAGCGGGCCCATGCATATAGCGGCCGCGGCAGGCACGCCGGTGGTGGGCCTGTTCGGCCTGACCAACCCGGTCCGTTGGGCGCCGGTCGGCGTGCCCAGCATTTCGCTTAGGCCTTCCATGCCTTGCGACTGCGTCGGCGGCGATCTGTGCCGCCGGACCGATCCGAGCAAGGCATGCTGTGTCTGGCGCCTGGAGGTCGATCCCGTCGTCGGGGCGACGCTGGAACTCCTGGCACGGACGGAAATGCCCCTGGAAGCCGCGGTGTAAGGCGAAAGCAAAATTTTCGCGATTGCTGTTTTTGCACTGTCTGCCGTCCCGATTTTCGCCTAGATGCCAGTCTTGTGAAGACACGTTTTGGCGCGGCGCGGAGAATGCCCGAACGCGCCGGTTTGGAACGGATGATGGGCCTGCTTCGAAATTCCATTTGCGCGATGGCGCTGTCGCTGTTCGCCGCGTCGGCGGGCAATGCCGCGACGCTGCTCGAGCCGACGCTGCATCTGAAGCCGCAGGGCGCTGAAGGCGGCGGTCGCGTCGCCCTGACGCTCGATGCCTGCGGCGGCAAGACCGACACAAGGATCCTTTCGGCGCTTGTCGACAACAGGATACCGGCGACGATCTTCGTTACCGGCATCTGGCTGAAGCGCAATGCCGAAGCCGTCGAGATCATGCGGGCGCATCCCGACCTGTTCGAACTGGAAAACCATGGCGGCCGCCACATTCCGGCGGTCGATACGCCGCGGAAGATCTACGGCATCCGCAGCGCCGGCAGTCCGGGCGCCGTGCAGGCCGAGGTCGAATCCGGCGCCGCCGCCCTTGCCGGGGCAGGCGGGCAGGCGCCAAAATGGTTCCGCGGCGCCACCGCCGAATACAGCCCCTCGGCGATCGCCATGATCCGCAAGCTGGGCTTCAAGATCGCCGGCTTCTCGGTCAACGGCGACGGCGGCTCGCTGCTCGGCGCGAAGGAAACGGCGCGCCGCATCGGCGCCGCCAAGGATGGCGACGTCATCATCGCCCACATCAACCAGCCGACCCATGCGGCCGGCGAGGGCGTGGTTCAGGGCCTGCTCGCCTTGAAGCAGAAGGGCATGACCTTCGTGCGCCTCGACGATGCCGAGGGTATAGGCAACGACGGCACGACGGACTGAGGTGCCCTGATGTTCAGGTGAGGCCGGCCTGCGAATGGCGGCTTCGTGCGCTTCCCGTGCTCACGTACTGAAAGTACGCTCCGCTCCGGTTCTCGGAACCCACCATTCTCAGGCCGGCCTGACCTGAATCTCAAGGCACCTTCGGCGGGCCATCCGCCAAGAATGGTCAGTCCGGCGTCGCTTCGACCGTCACCTTGTTCGTATAGAACGCGCCGTGATTGCGGATCTCGGTCATTTCGTCGAACGGCTGTTCGTAAGCCCACATCGCGTTCGTGCCGGCTTCGCCGGCCGGCTGGACGCTCCAGTAGCTGGCATTGCCCTTGTACGGGCAATGCGTGGAATGCTCGGTGCCGGAGAGCTTGCTGAAGTCGATGTCGTCGAAGGGGATGTAGAAGGCGGCCGGGTAGGGCGGTTCCGACAGCACCTTGGCCCGGGTCGAGCGGGCGATGACGGTGTCGCCGGCGCGCACGGTGACGCTGCCGCGATAAGGTTCGACGGTGATCACCTTGTCGGGATTGCGCTGGAAGCCGGGGGCGGGGTTGGCGGGCTTGTCCATGAATGATCTCCTGGAGCAATTCCAACAAAAGTGCGAAGCGGTTTTCCGTCCGGAATTGCGTCAAACAAAAAGAGAGCGTTTCGTCGTTTCCGTGAAACCGCGAAACGTTCTCGGGGAGACTTACATGTGTCGGCTAGCCGCGCCGCGCAAGCTCGCGCGGCGCGCAGCGCCATCACCATTCATTGAACGTCTGTTATCCGCCCGGTCAGGCGGCCGTCTTGAAGGCATCCATGAGGCCGGCATAGGCGGCGGCAATGCCGGCGACCGGATTGGTGCTGCGCGCCGCGGTCTCGACCTTCAGGGCACCGCCGCTGGTCGGCAGCGTGAGCAGCAGGAACTGGCGGTTGCCGGCGTCGCCGATGCAGGCGGCGGCGACATGTTCGCCCTCGGCGCCATTTTCAACGCGCATCTTGAACAGCAGCGTCCCGCCGACAGCCTCAAGCGCGCCGCCTACGACTTCGGCAAATTCATCTTCGGAAACGGTCTTGGTGTCCGGCGTCAGATCGTCCAGACTTTCGGCAAGCGTGCTTTCGAGGGCTTTATCGTCGAGCTGCGCGTCCATGCGAACCACTCCATTCGCCAAATCCACCCAGCCCGTTAATGAACCTTAACGCCGACGATGGCCGGATTATGGCGATTTGTCCAGCGTTTGCGGAGGTTTCCCGCCTCTCCACGGCCTTGAACTTATGACGGCTGGACAATCCGCCGGATACTTCCACAATGCGTCAAACAACGACGCCGAAGCGCGAAAAAAGGGGAGGGAGCCGAGATGCTCGGATTGATGCAGGAATGGCCGCTGCTTTGCCATAAGCTGATTGACCATGCGGAACGCCAGCATGGCAGCCGGGAGGTCGTGTCGCGTTCGATCGAAGGACCGATCGTGCGCACGACCTTTGCCGAAATCCATCACCGCGCGCTCAAGGTGGCGCAGCGGCTGGAGCGCGACGGCTTCGGGCTTGGCGACCGCATTGCGACGCTTGCCTGGAACACGGCCCGCCATATCGAGGCCTGGTACGGCATCATGGGCATCGGCGCGATCTACCACACGCTCAACCCGAGGCTTTTTCCCGAGCAGATCGCCTGGATCATGAACAACGCCGAGGACAAGGCGATCTTCGTCGATCTGACCTTCGTGCCGCTGCTGGAAAAGATCGCCGGCGCGGTCCGATCGCTGCGACGGGTGATCGTGCTGACCGACCGGGCGCATATGCCGCAAACGTCGCTGGCCAATGCCGTCGCTTACGAGGAATGGCTGGCAGAGGCCGACGGCGCTTTCGCCTGGAAGGTCTTCGACGAGAACACCGCCGCCGGTATGTGCTACACGTCCGGAACGACGGGCGACCCGAAGGGCGTTCTCTACAGCCATCGTTCGAACGTTCTTCACGCCATGATGGCTGCCATGCCCGACGCCATGGGCCTGTCGACGCGCGATGTCGCCCTGCCTGTCGTGCCGATGTTTCACGCCAACGCGTGGGGGCTCGGCCAGAGCGGGCCGATGATCGGCGCCAAGCTGGTGATGCCGGGCTGCAAGATGGACGGCGCCTCGATCTATGAACTGCTCGACACCGAAAAGGTGACGTTCAGCGCCGCGGTGCCGACCGTCTGGATGATGCTGCTGCAATATCTGGAGGAGACCGGCAAGAAGCTGCCTTATCTGAAGAAGGTCGTGATCGGCGGGGCGTCCTGTCCGCGCGCCATCACCGCGAAATTCCAGGACGATTACGATGTGCAGGTGGTGCATGCCTGGGGCATGACCGAGATGTCGCCGCTCGGCACGCTCTGCACCTTGAAGCCGCAATATGAGGCGCTGACCGGCGAGGCGCGGCTCGATGTCCAGGGCAAGCAGGGTTTTTCGCCCTTCGGCGTCGAGATGAAGGTGACCGACGACGACAACAACGCGCTGCCCTGGGACGGCAAGACCTTCGGACATCTCAAGGTGCGCGGCCCCGCGGTGGCCCGCGCCTATTATGGCGGCGCCGGCGCCGAGCAGTTCGATGCCGACGGCTGGTTCGACACCGGCGATGTCGCCCATATCGACGCCAGCGGCTACATGCAGATCACCGACCGCGCCAAGGACGTCATCAAGTCCGGCGGCGAATGGATATCGACCATCGATCTCGAGAATCTTGCTGTTGGCCATCCGGACGTGGCGGAGGCGGCCGCCATCGGCATCCCGCATTCCAAATGGGGCGAGCGGCCCTTGCTCGTCGTCGTGAGCAAGCCCGGCAGGGAGCCGAGCAAGGGCGACATCCTCACCTTCATGAGCGGCAAGGTGGCGAAGTGGTGGATGCCTGACGACGTCGCCTTCGTCGGCGAGATTCCGCACACCGCCACCGGCAAGATCCAGAAGACCAGTTTGCGCGCCCAGTTCAAGGATTACCGCCTGCCGACGGATTGACGAAAAATGTTCGATCTTTCGGCTTCAAGCCCACGCCAAAAACCTCTAAGTCTCGGTTCGGACTGGGGTAATGCGGCAGACAATGGCTACAATTCCTGAACGGCAGACGTCGAGGGCAGCCGGCTGGTCGCGGCGGATCGGGGCATTTTCCCTCGTCCTTCTGCTCACCGTCGTTGGCGCCTACAGGCTGGGCCTCGTCGAGACGCCGCCTTTCCTGTGGGTGCTGGCGATCGTGGCGTTGCTGGCGGCGCTCGCCTTGTTGCTGGCCGGCCTCGCCTTGTCGCGGATCTGGAGCTTCGGCGATCGCGGCGGCCGCGATCTCAGCATCGGCGCGCTGCTGGCGCTGCTGGTGCTGGCCCCGTATGGCGTGGCCGTTTACTGGGCGACGATCTATCCGCCGCTGCGCGACATCTCGACCGATCTCGACGATCCGCCGGTGCTCGACACCAGCGACCGCACCGCCGACATGAACGAGCTGCCGGCGCCGACGCCGGGCGAACAGAGCCTGCAGGCCGATGCCTATCCGCTGGTCAGCGGGCGCAGCTATAATCTGCCTTTCGAAACCGTCGTCGACGCCGTCGAAACCGTGCTCGACCGCCGCGACTGGCAACTGACGGCGCCTTATCCCGACATCAATGGGCAGAGCGAGGCGACGATCAACGCGCTGGCTAAGGGCTTCGTGCTCGGACTGCCGGCCGACGTCGCCATCCGCGTCACCGACGACGGCGACCAGGTGATCGTCGACATGCGTTCGGCCTCGCGCTACGGCCGCTACGACCTCGGCGACAACGCCGCCCGCATCACGGATTTCCTTGCCGAACTCGACCAGGAGGTCGCCGGACAGGTCGGCGCGGCGCCGGCCGAGTGATCAGGCGGCGGGGCTGAAAAGGCCGTCGATCGCCGCATCGCCTTCTGTGGTCACGAGGCCGCGCGCGACCAAATCCTCGAGATGGGCAAGCACCGACAGCCCGGCGGCGCCGTGCAGCCGCGGGTCGGTGTCGCGATAGATCGCCGCGACCATTTCCGTGATCGTCCGGTCTCCGGCGCGGATGCGTTCCAGGATCGCCCTTTCGCGCATCTTGCGATGTGTCTTCAGGCCGCGCATGAACCGGCCCGGTGCGGTCACCGGTCCGCCATGGCCCGGCAGCAGCATGCGATCCTCGCGCGCGAGGAGCTTGTCGAGGGAGCTCATATAGTCGGCCATGGCGCCGTCCGGCGGCGCGACGATCGAGGTCGACCACGCCATGACCTGGTCGGCTGAAAACAGGGTGCCGGCTCCCTCGAGGGCAAACACGGCGTGGTTTGCGGTGTGGCCGGGCGTCAGCACGGTGCGGATGGCCCAGCCGTCACCTTGGGTCAGCGCATTGTCGGCCAGCACGACGTCGGGAACGAAAGCGAGGTCGGCGCTGGCGTCCAGCGGATTGACCTCGCCGATGCGCAAAGGCCGCGCCGGCCGATGCGGGCCTTCGGCAAGCGTCGGCGCACCGGTCAGCTCTTTCAACCGCGCCGCGAGCGGCGAATGGTCGCGATGCGTGTGGCTGACGAAGATGTGGCTGACCGGTCGGCCGGCGATCGCCGTAAGCAGCGTTTCGAGATGGGCGTCGTCTTCCGGCCCGGGATCGATCACCGCCAGCGTGTCGCGGCCGACGAGATAGCTGTTGGTGCCGTGGAAGGTGAACGGGCTCGGATTTCTGGCGGTGACGCGCAGCACATCCGGCGCAACCGCAACCGCCCGGCCATAGGCCGGATCGAAGCTGGTGTCGAATTCAAGGGCCATGCCGGCGTGCTCCGTTGCAATGCGGCAAAAAGATTGCCGCCTGATACGGAAGCCAATATAGGAAAATCAATGCATGTCGCCCAAAAGTGCGCAGCGGTTTTGGGCAAACGACATGCATCAAGACGAATTTTTGAAGCGCGTCGCCTGAATCCGTTTCTGCGATGCGCTTTGAAAGCCAGCAAATCAGCCAGAACGGGGAAGACCATGGCCACTGCAACCACGATGCGCCCGCTTGTTTCTCTCACCCTGCCGGATCGGGGCGCTGCCCGGCTCGCGACCCAGCTCTTCCTGGCGCTTGCCGGAACCCTGCTGCTGACGCTTTCGGCCAAGACCAAAGTGGTGCTCGGCCCGGTCGACATCTCGCTGCAGACGCTCGCCGTGCTGTTGATCGCCTCGGCATTCGGCTTGCGCCTGGCCGTCGCGACGCTCCTTCTCTACCTCGCCGAGGGCGCTTTTGGCTTGCCGGTCTTCCAGGGCACGCCGGAAAAGGGCATCGGCATCGCCTATATGCTGGGCTCGACCGGCGGCTATCTTGCCGGCTTCGTGGCGATGGCGGCAATCGCCGGCTGGGCCGCGGACCGCGGCTGGGACCGCAATCCCTTCAAGCTGTTCGGCGCCATGCTGACGGCGGAAATCGTCATGATGGCCATGGGCTTTGCCTGGCTGGCGATCCTCATCGGGCCGGAAAAGTCCTGGCAGTTCGGCGTCCTGCCCTTCATCGTCGGCGACCTGATCAAGGTGGCCTTGGCCGCCAGCCTCGTGCCGGCGGTGTGGGCATTGCTCAAGCGCAGCTGAGCCTGAACTAAGAAAAGCCGGCGGGCTGAACAACCCGCCGGCTTTTCGTGTCCACGCGCGCCCAATCGCATATGGCTGCGGTGGCGGCGTTAAATCCGATATTAGTACATGCTAGGGCATAAACGGACGAGCCGACACACGAAACGCGACCGCGGGCATCTCGATATCTG